>CAJAEK010000028.1 GCA_903938735.1 uncultured Actinomycetes bacterium
CATACGCAATGTTGTTAGGTCCCGCAAAAACGGAGTTCTTGCTGGAGATGTAAATAATGTTTCCACCCGTCTTCTGATGGATCATCGCGCGGGCAGCTTCGCGTGAGAACAAGAAGGAACCCTTTGCCATTACCGCGTGTTGCAACTCCCAATCCGCAACTGTGGTCTCCAACAATGACTTGCTGATGGAAAGACCCGCGTTGTTAACGAGAATATCTACGCCGCCAAAAGCGAGCGCCGCTGCATCAACCGCTGCTTCGACCGCAGCCTCATCCGTGACATCAACCGCGACAGCGACGGCTTTATCTGGGCCGCCCCATTCCTCGGCTAATTTCTTGGCATTATCGATATCGCGATCGGCGATAACAACACATGCACCCTCTTGAAGATAGCGGTGGGCGATTGCCTTACCGATACCCGATGCGCCACCAGTGACAAGGGCAACCTGTCCCTGAAGTTTCTTGGGAGCTGGCATTCGGCGAAGCTTTGCTTCTTCTAGCTCCCAATACTCGATATTGAACTTCTCTGCTTCGTTAATGGGTGCGTATGTCGAAATAGCTTCAGCGCCGCGCATCACGTTAATGGCGTTGATGTAGAACTCACCGGCAACGCGTGCGGTCTGCTTATCCTTGCCATAACTAAACATTCCGATACCCGGAACCAAAATAATCGCGGGATCGCTGCCGCGCATCGCTGGGCTCTCTGGCTTGGCATGGCGGTTGTAATAATCAGAGTAACTCTTGCGGTATTGCTCGTGGAGCTCCGATACGCGTGCCACGACTTCATCAAACGGTGCATCCGGCGCGGTATCGACCACCATTGGCGAGACCTTGGTGCGCAAGAAATGGTCGGGGCATGATGTGCCAAGTGCGGCTAACTTATTGAGAGCCTCGTGCGATACGAAATCCAGTACAACATCAGCATCGCTGAAATGACCCACCATTCGGGCATCCTTTGAGGCAACTCCCCGCAAAAGCGGTGCAAGCTTCGCTGCTCGGGCGCGACGTTCAGTCTCGGGAAGCGCCTTGAACTTCGCAACCTCCGCACCAAAAGGATCTTTCTTACCTTTGGCCTTAATGAAGTCTTCGGCCTTTTTAATTGCATCGAGCGAGCGCTTCTCGCATTCATCGGAGGTATCAGCCCATGTCGTTAAGCCGTGGCCTCCGAGAATGCATCCCTTCGCCTTCGGATTCTCTGCTGCAATCTTGGCAATATCCAAGCCGAGCTGAAAACCCGGACGACGCCAATCCACCCACAGGATTTCGTCGCCAAAACATTCCTTCGTTAACTTCTCGCCATCAACGCTTGTTGCAAATGCAATGATGGAATCTGGATGCAAGTGATCAACGTGGTTGTAATCGACCAAGCCGTGCATTGATGTATCGATGCTGGGCGCAGCGCCACCTTTTCCGTATAAACAAAAATCAAAGAGGGCGACCATCTCGTCTTCACGATCTACACCTGGGTAGACCTTCTTCAGAGAATGAATCTTGTCTGTATAAAGGACCGCTAGGCCGCTCTCTTTAAGTGTGCCAAGGTCCCCCCCGGAACCCTTGACGAAGGTTAAGGAAGCTTTCTCACCGGTTACTGGATCGACAATTTCACCCTTGGCTGATGTGTTACCACCGGCATAGTTTGTGATTTTTGGATCTGCACCTAATCGATTCGAGCGACCAATCAATTCTCCAACGGCTGGAGTTAATTTAGAAATACTCAACTTATGCGCCCCACCCTGCTTGATTGCCACCGACTCGCTCCGCTGCGATCTTGGCTAGATAACCGGACTTCTTGAAAGCACCCATGGGGTCGCCATCCAAACCTTGTTCCTGACGAACTTCAACCAACAGCGGGCGGACATCGGTGTTGTACGCGTCCATCAAAACATCGTTAGCGAGTAACACATCGCCTGATTGTTGAGCAGACTTCAATGCGGTCTGATCTACGAGCAGCGCCTTTGCGACTGCTTCTTGAACATTCAAAATCGAACGAATCTGGCCAGGTACCTTCGCTTCAATATTGTGGCACTGATCCAATACATAGGAGACCGGTGTGCCGACTTCAAAGCCGCCGTTGATATTGACCTCGTGCATGATTCGGAAGAGCTGGAATGGATCCGCGGCTCCGACAATCAAATCATCATCGGCATAGAAACGTGAGTTGAAGTCGAATGCACCAAGCTTCTTTGCCCGTAGCAAAACGGCAACAATGTATTCAATGTTGGTACCCGGCGCATGGTGCCCAGTATCGACACAGACCAGCGCGCGATCGCCAAGCTGTAGACAATGAGCAAACGAGGTTCCCCAGTCTGGAACATCGGTGTGATAAAACGCTGGTTCAAAAAACTTGTACTCGAGCAACATCCGTTGATTTCCCGAGAGGTGCTTGTAGACCTCTGCCAAGGATTCTGCCAAACGATTTTGGCGATCCGCGATGTTGTCCTGGCCTGGATAGTTAGTTCCATCAGCAAACCAAAGTTTGAGGTCTTGAACGCCAGTGATATTCATAATCTCAATGCAATCAATCAGATGCTGAACTGCTTTCTTGCGAATCTTTGGATCGGGGTTACAGACCGAACCTAGTTTGTAATCGTCATCCTGAAAGGTGTTGGAGTTAATCGTGCCTAGCTTCACTCCAAGATCAGACGCGTGCTTAGCGAGCTTTGCATAATCCTCTACTTTGTCCCACGGAATATGCAGCGCAACTGTTGGAGCAGCGCCGGTGTATTTATGAACTTGTGCGGCATCTTCAATCTTCTCGAATGGATCGCGCGGAACACCAGGTTGGCCAAAAACTTTAAAGCGGGTGCCGGAGTTACCGTATGCCCACGATGGCGTCTCAATCTTGAGGCGCTTGATCGCTTCTTTCGCTTTAGCTTTATCGCTCATGTGGTGCTCCTCTTGTGGAATTCGATACTGCGGGAATCTGAGTTCAGGGGAAAATCTTTAAGCTAGGTAAAAAATCTCTTGTAGGCGCAAGAAACCTTCGTCTGGCGCTTGGCCATTGAGCGCTTCAAAGAATGGCGCCATATCTGCTTGCCATTTAGCGTTTATCTCGCGCGCGGCCATTCCGGCTTTCGCTGCTTCTAAATCTGGAGTCTCCAGATAGCCAATCAGGAGCCCATCGCTGGGATCTAGATAGATGGAGTAATTGGTCCAACCAGTCTCGCGAAGCGCTTGCAACATCTCTGGCCAAACCGCCTTGTGACGCTCTACATACTCAGCCATCCGGTCCTTACGAACCTGAAGGCGAAAACATACGCGTTCCATCTACTACTCCTTCCTTGATCAGTGACTTATTGATGAGTTGGAGTGCTCTTATGGCTTTGATGCAATCGCCGCCACAAGAGCTCTCCCTCGAGGTTAAACCTCGTACTGCTACAAGCTTCTAGCTATTAGTAAATAGACTTGAAGGTTGCGATATTTGACTTGTCGAAGGTGAATGGATCACCAAGGTAAGCAATGCCACCAGCAACAACGCTGTATGACTTTGTGCCAGCCTTGAATGATGATCCGACCTTGCCTGTGAATGTTCCAGCCTTAGCTGCTGCACCAGCATAAACCGCTACATAACCAAGATCGATTGGATTCCAAAGGCCGACCTTTTCAACCGTTCCATCTTCGATGTAAGGAGCCATCTGGCTTGGAAGACCAAGACCGGTGACATGAACTGCAGCGCTCTTTGCCTTCTTCTCCTGAGCAGCAGCAAGTACACCAACGGTTGTTGGAGCAATAATGCCTGCTACATCTGGGTACTGAGAAAGAATTGCATCGAACTGTGATGTTGAAGTTGTTGGGTCATCGTTGCCGTAGAAAACAGACTTATCAACTGTTCCGCCGACCCATGACATGTTTGGATACTTTGATGTGAGGTATGGACCCATTGCTGCAATCCATGCATTCTGGTTAGCTGCGGTAGCTGCTGCTGATAGAACAGCAATCTTGCCCTTGCCACCAGTAGCTGCTGCAATCCAGTCAACTTCTGCTGTACCGATACGTGCTGATGCGGCTGGAAGAACTGCTACAACACGTGATGAAGCTGCAGATGTTGCAACGTCAGCGTCAGATGTAACAATCTTGATACCAGCAGCCTTTGCCTTGTTCAATGAAGGAACAATTGCGTTTTGGTCTGCAGCAGAGATGACGAGAACGTCATACTTCTTCTGAATAACCTGGTTGATGAACTGAACCTGTGCTGGACCGGTTGCTTCTGTTGGTCCGAGATAGGTGCAAGTTGCCTTGATTTCCTTACATGCGGTCTGTGCACCCTTGTTCCAAGCGGTGAAGTAACCGTTATTTACTGCCTTTGGCATGATGGCGATCTTGAGACCGGCAGCATGTGCTTGTGTTGGTGCACCAACGAATGCAACTGCAGCAATTGCAGCTGTCGCTAGTACAGCCTTTAGCTTGTTCTTTTGCATGTGTCGCGAACTTCCTTTCATTCGACGCTCCTCATTGAGGTCAACGAGGGAGAGGGGTTCTTAACTCGCGCCTCACGGCGGGACTTAAGCAACTCAATCGCCTTGGGAAAGGCAACTGAGAAGAGTAGGAGTGCGCCACTGACCATCTGTAGCGCGTTCGATGAAAAATTAACGAGTTGTAGAACTGAGCGAATCGCTCCAAGTTCGATAACCGAGAAGATAACTCCCCACATGGTTCCGAATCCACCCGCAATAGAAACACCACCAAAGAGTACGGCCGCGATAGTCGTGAGCTCGTAGCCCATCGCGCTATCTGGTGATGCCGATGCAAAACGAAGTGTGTATACGACCGCCGCCAGCGAAACCATCACGCCGGTTGCTACATACATAAGAAACTTAAAACGCTTTACGGGGATGCCAGAGAAGCGGGCAGCTTCGGCGCTGATACCGGTCACAAATGTCCAGCGACCGATTTTTGTATGGTGCAATAAGATCCAGGCGATAAATACCAGTGGCGCAATAAGTACAAACGACCAAGGTAAAAATGTATGCGGAATATTGTTCACGCCAAGGCCGGTCCAGAAATCAGGGAGTTGATTGATAGGGGTATTACCAAGAAGGACGAAACAGAGGCCACGGAAAAGGCCCATTGTGCCGATAGTGACCGCTAGCGATTGCAGCCCGAGGTAGTTAACCAAGAAGCCATTCAGTGCACCGGTAGCGGCACCGACACAGATACCGATCACGATGGCGAAGCCAAAACTTACTCCGTGTGCGAATGAGTAACCAATGGTCGAAGAAACTAGGCTGAGCGCGGACCCAACCGATAAATCAATCTCGCCAGCAATAATCAAAAAGGTCATCGGCAACGCGATAATCATGATCTCGCCAATATCTTGAACAACGAATCCCAAATTGCTGGTAGTCGCAAAATCTGGCGTGATCAGTGAACCTACGATGAGGGTCACTAAAAGAAGTATCCCGACGCCTTTATCCCAGCCAATATTTCCGCGGAGCGCGCTTAACTTGCTCATCATGCGCTCACTCTCATGATTTGAGTCCGCTGGCTTCGCGACGACAAAATCTTGTCTAATGAAAGCACGCCTACTTATATTCTGTTATTCTGGTTTTTATAAGTATGTAGTTCTTTGTGGATCTTGTAATAA
>CAJAEK010000029.1 GCA_903938735.1 uncultured Actinomycetes bacterium
GCCATGCCTAAAAGTCTAGAGTATTCTTAAGCGCCTGATGGCCCGCATTCTTCTTCTGACGAATACGCTCGGCGCAAGCGCTGAAGTGTTACCGAGCCTCGCCTTGTTGCAACACACTGTTCGCGTATTACCCGCAGAAGCAAGCGTTTTGCTCGATGTCCCTGAAGTTGATGTTCTCTTTCTCGACGCACGACGTGATCTGCCAGCCGCAAAATCTCTCGCTCGATTACTGAACAGCACCGGTATTGATTGCCCCATCATTGTTATCGCCACCGAAGGCGCACTTTCTGCAATGACAGCTGACTGGGGTCTGGATGATGTCATTCTCGACACCGCTGGCCCGGCAGAAGTTGAAGCACGTATTCGCCTTGCCATTGGAAAGCTAGAAGCGGATCGCTTTGCCGCAGATCCATCCGCGCGTGAAATCCGCACCGGTGAAATCATCATTGATGAGAGCGCATACACCGCAAAAATTCGTGGCCGCTCACTCGACCTGACCTTCAAAGAGTTCGAACTGATTAAGTACTTGGCCCAACACCCAGGCCGCGTCTTTACTCGCGCCCAGTTGTTGCAGGAAATCTGGGGCTATGACTATTTCGGTGGCACTCGCACCGTGGATGTGCACATCCGTCGGTTGCGCTCCAAGCTGGGTCCAGAATTTGAATCAATCATCGGCACCGTCCGCAATGTTGGTTACCGCTTCACTTTGCCGAATGCGGGCAAAGAAGCTCCTATTTCAGATCGGGTCTAAAGCGCGATGCGCACGATCCTCAAACTCGAGCGCTCGCTATCAGCGCCCATCGCTATCCCCGATCACCAATTAACGGTTGATGTATTTAATCCGGCGGCCGATAAAACCGAGTGGCTGACGGTCAATAACGAAATCTTTGCTCAGCATCCCGACCAAGGTGGTTGGGCGATGGAAGACCTCGATAACCGCATCGCCGAAGGTTGGTTCGACCCCAATGGATTTTTTCTGGCGAAAGACCAAGGCACCATCATTGGATTTTGTTGGACCAAGATTCACCACGACTTAGCGCGACAAGGTGCGGTCGGCGAGCTTTATGTTTTAGGCGTGAAGAAAGATTACGGCCGCAGCGGAATCGCGAAGGTGCTGGCATCGATTGCCTTGAATTACTTACAAGCACAAGGAATTAAGGAAGCGATGTTGTATGTCGATGCCGACAACACCGCCGCCCTCAATCTCTATCGAGGCCTAGGCTTTAATTAGCTCGTTTTAACTCTGCACAAGATCAGCACAGAGCGCGCGGAAGGCCGCGGTATGTGCATCAATATCTGCCTCGGTTGTATCCGGACAGACCAGCGCCATGTTGTGGAACGGCGTAATCAAGAAGCCGTCGTTGAGCAAACGCAAGTGAATATATTGCTCGAGCTCGAAGTCACCTGCGTCGGCGGCTTCTTTGCCGGTCTTCGGTGGATTCTTTTGGAACAAATATTCACCACGTGCACCCAAGCGACTGCATGACCACGGAAGATTGAATTCCTTAATGGCCGCGTCCACGCCATCGCACCAGCGATTACCCAACGCCACCATGTGTTCAAATGCCGAATCGGTAAGTACTTGAGTCAACGTCGCACGCATCGCGGCCAAGCTCATTGCGTTGCCGGCCAAGGTGGATCCGATGCCACCGGTGTCA
>CAJAEK010000030.1 GCA_903938735.1 uncultured Actinomycetes bacterium
ACGCCCACCCGTACGCGAAGTTCATGAAGGAACCGTCGATGGTGTCGAGCAGCGACATTCCACCAGCGAAAAGCATCGGGAGCGAAAGAATCGCCCACCAGGGCAGTCCGGCGATGACAGATGAGCCAGCCAAGACGAGTAAGGCGACTTCAGTGGCAGTATCGAAGCCAAGACCAAAAAGAATTCCGAGCGGATACATCTTCCAAGACTTGTCGATCCGGCGGGCGATTGGCCCAAAGAAACGCATCATGAAACCGCGTGAATTTAAGTGCTTTTCTAGCTCAGTCTCGTCATACATGCCTTGCCGCATCTTCTTAAATACGGCGACGACTGATATAAGTACGACCAGGTTGAGAATGGCAATTAGCATCAAGAAGGTTCCGCTGACCGTTGTTCCAATGAGAGATGTGTAGTGGTGGAGTGAAGAATTTTCATTCTTGACCTGGACGCCAAGCGACTTGATTCCAAAGTTGAGAATCACAGCGAGAGCGGTCACGACAGAGGAGTGGCCAAGCGAGAAGAAGAAGCCGACGCCCATTGGGCGCTGTCCTTCGCTCATCAATTTACGTGTGGTGTTATCGATTGCAGAAATATGATCAGCGTCGAAAGCGTGGCGCATGCCGAGCGTTAGGGCGAGAAAGCCAGTGCCCCAGCCGAAGAGAGTGCCGTCGGCCAGCTTGTAGTGGCCCGATGTCGCCGCCCACATCAGCAACGTGCCACCAATCAGCAGAAAGAAAATGACCCCAAACATGGCGCCGAGTCGCTTCCGTTCGTCGCCAGAGAGCCCGGCAATAGCCTTGGAAGCGCCCTGAGAAGGCGGGGTGGAAGTGGCTTGGTTCATTGGCTGACGCCCCTAAATGCTGTTGCGAGGTATTCCCTCTTGCAAACTATTTGCAGAAAGGAAGGTTACCCGAGTCCAAGCCAGGAAGCGAGCCGAAATCAAACAAGGCCCCCGACTCCTCGAGGGCCTTGTGTAAGCAGATTACGACTTAGATGTCGTAGTAGAGCTCAAACTCTGCTGGGTGTGGACGAAGACGAACATAATCCACTTCAGCAGTGCGCTTGTAAGCAATCCAGGTCTCGATGAGATCCTTGGTGAATACGCCACCGCGGGTGAGGTATTCGTGATCCTTCTCGAGGTTATCCAAAACTTCAGACAATGAACCCGGAACTTGTGGGATGGCAGCTGCTTCTTCGCCTTCCAACTCGTAGAGGTCCTTATCGACTGGCTTTGGTGGCTCGATCTTGTTCTGGATGCCATCGAGGCCAGCCATCAACATCGCAGCGAATGCGAGGTATGGGTTGGATGATGGATCTGGGCAACGGAACTCGATGCGCTTTGCCTTTGGATTCGAACCTGTGATTGGAATACGGATACAGGCCGAACGGTTACGAGCTGAGTAAACGAGGTTTACTGGTGCTTCGTAGCCTGGAACCAAACGGTGATAGGAGTTCACGGTTGGGTTAGTGAATGCAAGGAGCGATGGAGCGTGCTTCAAGAGGCCGCCGATATACCAACGGGCCATATCGGAAAGGTCGCCATAGCCATCACCGAAGAAGAGTGGCTTGCCATCCTTCCAGAGTGATTGGTGAACGTGCATGCCGGAACCGTTATCTCCGAAGAGTGGCTTTGGCATGAATGTTGCGGTCTTGCCGTTCTCCCAAGCAACGTTCTTGATGATGTACTTGAACTTCATTACATCGTCGCCAGCAGAAAGAATGTCAGAGAAGCGGTAGTTGATTTCCATCTGACCGGCGGTGCCGACTTCGTGGTGTGAGCGCTCGACAAGAAGACCGACCTTGCCCAATGCCATAACCATTGCATCGCGGATATCTGCCAACTGATCAGTTGGTGATACTGGGAAATATCCACCCTTGTAACGAGTCTTGTAACCACGGTTTGCGGTTCCATCAGCCTCGAGCGAAGCGCCGGTGTTCCATGCGCCTTCGAT
>CAJAEK010000031.1 GCA_903938735.1 uncultured Actinomycetes bacterium
ATGGTGTATCCGATGTCGTTTTGGCAGATGAAGTTCGGATGGCTGGCGCGAATCTGGCCGATAAATTAATTGAAGATTCATCTCACGTGGATCATGACCAACTAGTTCGAAGCATTTCGCTGGTCACCAATATCGAGCGCATCGCCGATTCTTTGGATGAAACCTCGCCTGCGCTCAGCGACGTCAAGACACCGGATGAGCCAGCGCAGAACAAGATTTTGAAAATATCGATTCGCGGCCAAATTAAATTGCAGTATCGCCGAATCAAGGCCCCTATCTACAAGGCCTATAAAAAGTACTTCTGATTACTTAAGAATATTTACCGCACGTGCGATGACTAGTCCCACGGTCACTAATGACGTCGCAGACTGCACCATCATAAGAAACTTTGCCCATCGGCTCAGGGGCAAGACATCCGTTGGGCTAAATGCGCTTGCGTTTGTAAAAGAGGTATAGAGGTAATCGACAAATGACGGAGACCAGTTCGCCGGGGCATATTCAGTAGAGGTCATTTGTGGAAAGAGAAAATCAGGGTAGGGATCGAGCGCTTCCGCGCGTGCGCCAGGACCACCGCGGTCGAATTCCCAGTACCAAAGGCTAAAAACAACAATATTTGTAAGCCAGATGGAGCCACCAAAGCCCAACAGGCTATTGGCATTCTTCACCGTGCCATGAATAACTCCTTGAACGAGTTGGACCGCCGAGGTGATGTTCGATCCAGTCATAACAGCTGTTAGTGCGATACCCAAGAACCAGGTACTGCGCTTGTGGGCTCGGATTCGCCCTGGATTCAATGCAAAGAGAATGACTGCGAGAACCGCCTCAACTCCGCAGATTTCCGGCTGGAAGCGAAGAGATAAGTGAGACGGAAGTAAGTATTGCAAAATGATGACAATTGCTACGACGAAAGAGACCGGCCACCGTTGTTCCCCACCATGGGTGATGTGCCAATGTGGAGCGCGAGGGGAGTGATAGCTAATTTTTCTCACTTAAGGATCGCTCCAACCTTTGGCTTGGACCACAACGTTAAGACCTGTTGCGTGACCGAGTCAATGGTTTGGCGTGACGCTAAATCAACGGTCGCGTATGCACATGACTCCATCAAATTACAGGACCACGTAGTCATACCCGCATCAAAGACGGCAGCACCGGAAGGGGTAGTCCACCACGATGTTTGCGCCAGTGGAATCTTTGGACCACCAGGACGTACCGGTTGTGGATCGCGGAAGCGCATTACGCCAGAGAAGAGAACGTGGACATTGGGAGCCTCGGCCACGTTATTCGGAACAAACTCGGCTTCGGTATCGGGGGAGATTCCCATAATGGATGCGTATGACGGCAACTTCAACCACGACGGAACCTTCACCGCACGAACATCGCCGTAGACGTGAACGCCATCGGTTACTTCACCTGTTATCAAATTGGCGGGTGTATTCACGCGCTTATCGCCGAATTGAACCGTCACTTGATTTACATCCGTGACTGGATCATCAATCGCCGATCGATACATAATCGCGCGACGCACTGGCCCGGTTGGAGAAGAGGTCATACGGGTCTGCCAATAAGCAGTATTGCCGCCCAGGATCGCCAAGTTAATTCCCGTGTTGCGATCGGCGATATAAGTATCAAAAAGTCGGCGGGTCATGTATTCGGGATGGCCACCTAACACCACACCGTTGTAGGACTGTGTGATGGATGGCCACTGGCTGACATCTACATCTGATTCATTATCGGCGGCGATTCCCTGTTGTTCCAAGAACTGGACCAACGGAATTGCATCACGATGAATCGAGTACGCACCACTGCCAACAATCGGGCGGTCGAAGGAAATAACACGGCTGCGTTCAGCGCGAATCTCATCGGTTGTTCCACCAGGACCTTCGTAGCCAGATCGGCCACCAAAGGTGTTGTAGATATTCCAGGTCATGAATGAGTGGACTAGGAGCAACGGCGAAC
>CAJAEK010000032.1 GCA_903938735.1 uncultured Actinomycetes bacterium
GACATGACTCAGATCTGCAAGTCAGGTCTCTAATATCCTCAAGCAGTAATTGGTATAAAGAAGTAACTGATACCCAGTTACCCGATCGTCGCAGTTGTGGCGGTCGCGGTGACTGGGTATTTTGTTAGCGCCGAACGCGCTGGGCCAGCAATCAAGTGGCCATCAATTCCAAATTGCGAACGGTGTGCAGGACAGACCCATTCATTTCCTTGCTGTACAACTGTCACTCCTTGATGGGTGCAGCTCAAATTAATAGCTTTTAACCCATGCGTTCCCGTGGCAGTGCGTACGAGGGCGACAGATGAGCCATCGCTCAACGGAATCTGAAGAACACCGCCTACTTTTGCAAGAGCAGGATTGAGCTTGAGATTTACCGCAATCTTGCCAGCAGCAGATTGAGTCACACCTTTAAGCGCAGCGTTTGCGCTTTCACTCATTGCTGCGGTTGTGAGCCCGACTGATAGCGCCGCAATGCCGCACAGGACGCCTCGCCGTGAAACCTGCATATCGCCAAGAATGAGTGGTGGATTAGCCATTACGTTCTGCTCCTTTGTGACCTAGGCTCACTAGATGCCCAGAACTTACAGTATTGCTCGTTTTGCGGCACCTGCGCTCTTGGTTATTCATCTGGGAATTCGCTTAATCTCCACAACTCCCAACCCACTCGCCGATCTCTTTCTCTTCAATCTGATTGGTTTTTCAGCGGCGGCGACCGCAGCGCTAGCGCCACTCTTTAACGATCGATACGCCCGCTATGCAATCGCATCAGGAATCGCGCTCTGGACAATCGGTTCGACCTTCTCCAGCTGGGATTCGTTTAACAGCTTCCAGGTCTGGTCACCAGCAATCGATATCTGCTACTCACTCTTCTACCCCACCGCCTTATTCGGAATGATTCGAGTGCTGACAACCAAACGTCGCGTGACACCAGTCGAACTCTTGGATATCGCAATCATCACTTTGGGGCTCTCATCTGTCATTGCCAGCATCGCTCTGAAGCCCGCACTCATTCAATTTGATGGATCGGCCTTCTCGGTATTTCTCTCCATCATTTATCCGGCTGGCGATGTGATGTTGCTGGCTATGGGTGGCGCAATAATCTTTATGAACCGCGCATCAGTTCGAGGAAATATCTTCTTGGTGGGCATCATCGCCTTTGCGACTACAGATTTCTACTTCCTCTGGATTTCCGCAACCAGCGGATATGTATTCGGCTCTATCTCGGATGATGGTTGGATGCTTGGTCTTGTACTCATGTCGCAGTCCTTGTGGTTTCGGGGACGCGAATCGAAGAGCATCGAACGTCTTAACTCCGTCGCGACAACACTTTCGCTCATTCTTAGCTCAACCATCTTGGCCTTCGCAGCGCTGCGGCCCGGATACTTCCCACGCTTTGCCCTCATCCCTGCCTTTGCGACCGTCACCTTCTCCTTTATTCGCATGGCCATTGCGCTGCACGATGCCCGAGCCAGCTTCGCCGAACGCGAACTCGCACGTACCGATGAATTGACCGGGCTACCCAATCGTCGCCGCTTCCTAGCCGAACTCGAAATCCTGACGCAGCGGCCTGGCTCACTCTTGTTGTTGGATCTCAATGGTTTTAAATCAATCAACGATAACTACGGACATGCCGTCGGCGATCAACTGCTGCAGAGCATCGCAATCCGATTTACACGAGCAGCCGGCGAATCAACAATGGTCGCTCGATTAGGCGGCGATGAATTTGGATTGATTACCTTTGGCACCGAAAGTCACGCCGCTGAAATCGCACAGGCGTTGCATGCCGCGCTCTCGTATCCGATCTCGCTGGCATCACTCGTTGTGGACGTGGGTGTCTCTATCGGTCACGCACTCTCCGCCGGTAGCGCCGTTGCCCCCGTCAGCAAAGAAGACTTATTGCGCCGAGCAGATTCAGCGATGTATGAAGCAAAGCGGAGTGGTCGTGGCACCGTTCAATGGGCGCTCTCGTATTAAGCCCTATTAAGAGTTACTAAGACTTCTTAATCTCGGCCAAACGCTCTAACGCTTCTAGGCGTTCGACCGCGTGATCCACAATCCGGTCCACATACCCGTGTGAATAACCATCGATGTCATTCCAGGGTTCATGAATAGCCGGCGCATCGAGATGAACGAGCTCTGGAACGTACTTACGAATGTAATCACCGTTCTCATCAAAGCGCTTGCCTTGCTCGATCGGATTGAAAACTCGGTAATACGGCGAGGCATCGGTGCCGCAACCTGCAGTCCACTGCCATCCGTGGGAATTCGACGCAACATCAAAGTCGACCAGATGCTCCATAAAGAAATTGGCACCGTGCTGCCATTCGATGTGTAAATCCTTGACCAGGAACGAAGCGACAACCATTCGGGTGCGGTTGTGCATCCAGCCTTCAGTGACTAGCTGGCGCATCGCGGCATCAACAAACGGGTAACCAGTCTTTCCGGCACACCACGCCTCGAAAGCTGCACCCGGTTCTTCGTAGCGCATCTTTTTCATCGCGGGGTTGTAATACTCGTTCACTGTATGAGGATTATGAAAGAGCACATCACCATAGAACTCACGCCAAGCAATCTCTTTTCGAAAAACATCGTGCGCAATCGTTTCGCCGAGATCAGCCAAGAGCGTCCGGGGATGGATTTCGCCCCATTTCAAATGCGCGCTTAATTTGCTGGTGCCATCAACGCCAGCGTTATTACGTTGCACGTCGTATTCGTCCAAATTCTTCTTTTTGAATTGGCTCCATCGTTTGAGAGCAGCGGCTTCGCCCGCTTCGGTGATGGTGGTGCCTTCGGGTACCGTCCAATCGGGAAAATTACGATCTGCTTCACCTGGCGTGGCGCAGGCAATTTTCTTTGGCGTAGCCGCCGGTGCGCGCCAACCATGTGCCAACCACGCTTTATAAAACGGCGTGTATACCTTGTACGGTGTTCCGTCACTAGGCTTACGAACTCGACCCGGCGCAACAGCATATGGACTACCGGTTTCTATCAAGTTGATTCCGGCAGCGCGGACCCGCTCGTCGCGTGCAGCGCCGTATGGTTCATACTCTTTGGATATGTGAACTTCGGTCGCGTTATATCGCGCCATCAACTCTTTCAATACTTCGACTTGATCCGCGCGATATACGTGCAGGTTATTGCCTAATGATTCATCCAGCGCGCGAATCGAATTGACCATATAGGCCAAGCGCTTGCCGCCACTTTTGCTGTTCTGCTTGGGGTCCAAAATAAAGACTGGCACAATCTCGTCGCTGTTCTCAATCGCCGCAAGTAATGCGGGATGATCCGATAGGCGCAGATCTCGCCGAAACCACATAATGGCGCGCTTTGTCATGGCGCCATTGTATGGAGGTACGCGTTAATTAGCCTTGCCGATTAATTAATTATGTAGTGCGTGAACGCGCTCGTCCCAGCCCTTTACATCTTGTGGCTTACGTGGGCCAGGTCCGATGTAACGAGAAGATGGACGAATAATGCGACCAGCGCGCTTCTGCTCGAGAATGTGTGCCGACCATCCCGCAGTACGGGCGCAGGTAAACATCGATGTGAAGAGATGCGCTGGGACTTCGGCATAATCCAAAACAATCGCGGCCCAGAACTCAACGTTGGTTTCCAAGACGCGATCTGGATAGCGCTCGTGCAATTCAGCAAGGGCTGCCTTTTCAAGTGCAACCGCAACGTCATAACGAGGTGCGCCGAGTTCTTTGGCGATCCGACGCAAGGTGCGAGCACGTGGATCTTCAGCGCGATAGACGCGGTGACCGAATCCCATCAAACGCTCGCCCCGGTCCATGATGCCCTTTACATATGCAGCAGCATCGCCCGACTTCTCAACATCTTCAATCATTCCCAATACACGTGATGGCGCACCACCATGCAATGGACCAGACATCGCTCCGATTGCACCCGAGATAGATGCCGCAACATCTGCGCCGGTTGATGCAATCACGCGACCAGTAAAGGTAGAAGCATTCATGCCGTGCTCTGCCGCAGAAACAAAGTAAGCATCGACCGCACGAACATGCTTAGGATCTGGCTCGCCGCGCCAGCGAATCATCATGCGCTCAACGACGGTTTCGGCCTTATCAATTTCAGATTGTGGAACTGCAGGATGAGTTCCGCGCGCAGCCTGTGCAACATATGAAAGCACCATGACCGAAACACGAGCTAATTGATTGCGAGCTTCTTCATCAGAAATGTCGAGAAGTGGCTTGAGTCCCCAGACGGGCGCAAGCATCGCCGTCGCTGCCTGAACATCAACGCGAACATCGCCGGAGTGAATCGGAATCGGGAATGGTTCTGCGGGTGGAAGACCGGGATTGAATTCATCATCAACCAACAAGCCCCAGACATTTCCAAATGAAACTCGACCTACGAGATCTTCGATATCAACGCCGCGATAACGCAGCGCGCTACCTTCTTTATCCGGTTCGGCAATCGTTGATTCAAATGCGATTACACCTTCAAGACCCGGCTTGAAATCATCGGACACAGTGAACTCCCCATCTCGTACTGCTTAATTTCCTCCCGTTATTCTCCACCTCGAACCCGACCGCGACAAATAGGTAAAAGTGACGTTAGATACACCTATGAGCGGAGACCAACCCCTAACACGCGATGCAATTCGGGCGATGCGGCGCTCCTACGGCGAGACCGGCCTGACCGAGCACAATGCCCCAGCCGACCCGGTCGACCTATTCCACCAGTGGTTGGCTCAGGCCGCTGCTAATGAATTTATCGTCGAAGCAAATGCGATGGTGGTGGGAACGGTTTCCGGAAACCAACCATCGTCACGAACTGTTCTCTTAAAAGACCTCAACGAATCTGGATTTACTTTTTTCACCAATTACGAATCACGTAAAGCAGATGAGATCGCACAGAACCCGCACGTCTCTCTTCTCTTCCCTTGGTATGCCATGGAGCGGCAAGTAATGGTGGTTGGTCGTGCCGAACTAGTAAGTGCAGCTGATAGCGATGCCTACTTTGCGACTCGTCCATGGGGCAGTCAGATCGGCGCATGGGCCAGCAACCAATCCACCGAATTAGAATCGCGTGAATCACTCGAGGCGCGGGTCGCAGAATTCAGCGCCAAGTATCCGGAAGGCTCCGACGTGCCGCGGCCACCACATTGGGGCGGTTACCTGGTCGTACCCACCCGGATTGAATTCTGGCAAGGCCGATACTCGCGCTTGCATGACCGCTTGAGCTACGAACGAACAACTCCCGACGCGCCGTGGAAGCGAGTTCGGCTCAACCCCTAAACTCCACCTATGAGCGATATCAAGATTCCCGCAAACCTGCTTCCTAAAGATGGCCGCTTTGGTTCTGGCCCATCAAAGATTCGACCTGAAGCAATTGCA
>CAJAEK010000033.1 GCA_903938735.1 uncultured Actinomycetes bacterium
GGCATTTTTGTATTTCGTTCCTTGGGCAAATGACCGGCTATCGCTCGATCGAATGCAGCGCGAAAAGGGCAGCGATCCTGGCGTAAATGAACTACTTATTAGCAACACCACCATGTGGGCAAAAGAGTACGGCATTACGCATATCTCCTTGAACTTTGCGGCTTTCCGTTCACTCTTCGAGCGAGCCGACAAGATCAGCGCTGGACCCATCACTCGCGGAACCCGAAATATCATTCGCTTCTTTTCAAACTGGTTCCAAGTTGAATCGCTCTATCGATTCAATGCAAAGTTCCAGCCAGAATGGCGCACGCGTTACGTGCTCTATCCTCGCGCTGCAGATTTGGTTAAGGTCGCTTGGGCGGCGCTACGAGCGGAGAAATTCATTTCCAGCTTTAGAAATCACTCGATGAAGTAGTGGTTAGCTGTTCTGCGCTAACCACTGAAAACCGGTTTGAACAAAGGGTTTCCAGACCTTGATGTTATGTCCGCCGGTCGGAATCTCCACCAGCTTTGTTGTGAGTGAATTCCCCACGCGACCCAAGAATTTATTCATCGAAGCATACGAAAACTTGTCGCGCTTCGAATAAATAATCAGCATCTTCAATGATGTGGGCTTACTCAAAATTGTCTTTGCGATGTCATATTCCTGGCTGAGCACCGTTCGCTCGCGTTGATTGATGCCCGCTTCAAAGCTGGGTGTGAAGTATCCGGCCAACGAGATCGCCAAGTTGTACTGATCTGGATGACGAGCCGATAACTCAGCTGAACACCAGCCGCCAGTGGAGTATCCAAAGCTTGCCCATGGGCGCTGATCAATTCCGAGAAATCCTTGCGCAAAAACTTTCATATCTTTGGATAACCAGGTTTCAACTTGTGAAGTGCCAGGAATGTTCAAACATTCGGTATCCAGGCCGCGCACGACGTTGATCGCAGGAATGATTGCGATGGTTGGTGGAATCTCCCCAGCTACTTCCATCCGATCCATCGTCTCGATGCCTTGCAAAGTTCCGATCCAGGTCTGTGGGACGCCGGGATACCCAGGCAATAGCTCAACCACTTTGTAATTTGTACCAATCGAAGGCGTTGCGGTGGTCGTTTCCAGTTGTGCAGCAATACTCGGGCTCACCGCGACATAGACATAATCCGAAACACCGGAGAATGCACCAGTGATAACGCGCTTAAAGACTAAGCCGCCGTCTTTTAGATGATCTGCAGTCGCGACATCTGAGGAGGTAATCGTCGACAAGGTGGAAGGTGCGATTGCGACCTTCGCTAAATTCTTGTTAGTGCCAAAGAAATCGCCCCAGGTATCGTAAAAATCGCCAGCGCGGTTGATGGTGACACCGAGCGAAGCAAAGGCAAAGGCCTGGATAAAGATGATGATGGAGATTCGGGCCGCAACATTCCGGAAATTGTGAACCGAGAATTTGTGCCAGAAGGTCACGGTCAGAACGAGGGCAATAGCGGTGATACACCAGAAGATGACTTCGGTGGAGAAGCTCAGGATGCCCAACATGCGCTCAGGCTATCGGAGCTGGTCGCGTCTGGTCCGAGCGAGGGTATAGTTACGACACGTGCGTTTCCTAACAAACCCTAGCCACGACCTGACCTATGACGATGTCTTCATGGTCCCCAATAAATCCACCATCACAAGTCGGATGGATGTTGATTTAGCTACGACCGACGGCACCGGAACAA
>CAJAEK010000034.1 GCA_903938735.1 uncultured Actinomycetes bacterium
GCTGGAACGCCATAGCGATCGGTTGAAGTAATTTGCAACGGAGCTGGTTGTTCGTGCTGTGTAAGAGTCCACTTCTTTTCTGGTGAGAGCTCTTCGTGAACTTCGATGAACTCGCCATGAGGCAACATGACCAGGCGACCAGTCTCCTTGCCATGAAGAACGATTTCGCGGTCAGCACGCTGCAAGGACAAGCAGATGCGCTTGGTGATAACGAAGACAATCGGTGGAACAATGATTAAGCCGAAGCGGGTAAACCACATGATCTCGTTAATCGTCAGATGGAAGTGCGTTGCCACGATGTCGTTACCGCCATTGAGAAGCGAGATGATGACAAAAGAAAGCGCCATCGCACCGATAGCGGTGCGGTTTGGATTATTACGTGGGCGATCCAACAAGTGGTGCTCACGCTTATCGCCAGTCATCCACGATTCAATAAATGGATAGAGCGCCAAGCCGGTAAACATGATGCCAGGAATGATCAAACCAGGAATCAGAATGTTCCACGAGATGGTGTGACCAAATGCGTGCGTCTCCAGTGGGGGAGCCATACGGACTAAGCCGTCGAGCCAACCCATGTACCAGTCCGGTTGTGACCCAGCGGAAATCTGACCTGGTGTGTAAGGACCGTAGAGCCAGATTGGGTTGATTGATGCGACTGCGCCCAAGAATGCGGTTACGCCGAAGACAATAAAGAAGAATCCGCCGGCCTTTGCCATGTAAATAGGAAGCAATGGATAACCGACAACGTTCTTCTCAGTGCGACCAGGACCTGGGTACTGGGTGTGCTTCTGATACCAGACCAACATTAAGTGGATGGTGATGAGCGCCAAGAATGCGCCAGGAAGAAGCAATACGTGAACAATATAAATACGTGGAATAAAGACGTGGCCGGGGAATGCTCCACCGAAGGCGAAGAACGCCAAATATGAACCCACGACCGGAATCGCCTGAATGATTGCTTCTGCGATACGAATACCCGTGCCGGAGAGCAAGTCATCAGGAAGCGAGTAACCCAAGAAGCCTTCAACGATTCCCAGAGTCAAGAGGCCAACGCCGATGATCCAGTTGAACTCGCGTGGCTTGCGGAACGCGCCGGTAAAGAAGACGCGCAACAAGTGGGCGACGATTGCTGCCATGAAGAGAAGCGCGGCCCAGTGGTGTATCTGACGCATCAACAATCCACCGCGGACATCAAAGGAGATGTGAAGCGTGGATTCATATGCAGCGGACATCGAGACGTTTGAGAGCGGAGCGTAAGCGCCGTGGTAAACCACATCTGTCTGCGATGGGTTGAACCAGAACGTTAGGAAGGTTCCAGAAAGAAGCAGAATGACGAATGAGTAGAGTGCGACTTCGCCCAGCATAAATGACCAATGGTCAGGGAAGACCTTGGTCAGGTTCTTCTTCAACCACTTAGCTGCGCCAGTGCGCTCATCTACGTAGTTTGCTACTCCACCTGCGGCACGTTCTTTTAGACTCATGATGAGCGCTCCCAGAAGCTAGGTCCGATTGGTTCTGTAAATCCTTGTTGTGCAACGAGATACCCATCAGCGTCAACGGTGATTGCTAGCTGAGGCAGTGGGCGAGCTGCTGGTCCGAAAATAACCTTGGCTGCGCGAGTCACATCGAATGTTGACTGATGACATGGGCAGAGCAAGTGGTGTGTTTGTTGCTCGTACAAAGCAACCGCGCAACCCATGTGTGAACAAATCTTCGAGAAGGCGATGATGCCGTCGTGTGTCCATGAAAGACGCTTTGCATCCAAGTTGAAATCCTCTGGACGCAAACGAATCAAGAGAACGGCGTCAGTACCGGTGTTCTCAAGCGTGCGCTCTGTTCCTGCAGGAAGTTCTGGCAAGACCTGGGCGACAGATCCGACTTCAAGATCGGATGGCTTGATTGGCTGGCCGCTTGGATCGACTACCAAACGAGTTCCAGCCTTCCAGTTTGTTGTGGAGAGCGCCTTCTTTGGAAGTGGACCCAAATCGCGCAAAAGCAGGAGTGGTGAAACGCCAACCAGGCCAAGTGCGAGACCAAGTGAACGCTTGATCAGCGAGCGGCGACCCAATCCGGCTGACCCAGCTTGTTCTTTAACGGTCACAACAAACTCTTCGCGATCCTTCTCCTCGGAACGGAACTCGTGACGCTCGGCAATGACTTCATTATCTGGCATCAATGTGCGAGCCCAGTGAATGGCGCCCATACCGATGAAGAACAACGATGCGGCTAAGCCAACGCCAAGTCCAAGTTGTGCCGCATTGGTGTTGCCGAGAATGGGCAGGTAAACAAAAGAAGTTGACTTAATGTAAATGTACGAAACAACGGTTCCTACAGTGCCAACTGCAGAAAGCAAGAAGAGGATTGCTACTTGCCGCTCGGCGCGCTTTTCGGCATCGACATCGATGTCGGATTTA
>CAJAEK010000035.1 GCA_903938735.1 uncultured Actinomycetes bacterium
GATCCGGAGCCAAATACCGATGCCGCTGTAATGACCACCGAGTGAATCACTGAGCGCAGGGGTTGCGGTTATCGGGAAGTAGTTAGCCCACTGATCTCCAGTTGCTTTGATAATCGAGTTAATTGCTGCCCGCTCTAGCTCGCTTCGTTTTGGCGCTAGTGCGTCATGCTTCAAGACCTGGGAGATAGATTGATCGACCAAAGATTTGTTACGACGTTGCCCTACGAAATCACCAGCCGCAAATGCCAGAATGACCGCAAGAGTCGCACCCGCCGAAATTGCCACACGTGTAGGCGTATTCAGAAAACGATCGCCGGGCGTGGACATTGGCATATTCTGGCATGAGCCAGCGAAACGCTTAAATTTGCGCGGTAATTAGACCTTGAGGTGACGACGAAGCGTCAAGACTGATGACAGAGAAGACACAATGAAGCCGGTGACCAAAAGCAGCGCCGACGCACTCCACACATCGCCCCATGTGAAGAAGCGAGTGAAGGAAAGTAGCGGCGAAACTTTGGTATCAATCAAATACTTAAATCCAGCCAATAAACCGGTGGAAACGCCCCAACCAATAAGCGTGGAGACGATGCCTTCTAACAAGAATGGCAGTTGAATCGAGAACGACGAAGCTCCCACCAGGCGCATCACGCCGGTTTCCCGGCGACGGCTAAATGCAGCAAGGCGCAGCGTGTTACTAATCAGAAGCGCGGCTGTGAGCACTGATGCAATTCCGATAAGCAAGGCACCATCACGCAATACTCCGAGCAACTTGAAGAATTTGTCGAGAATCGTGTGCTCATCTTGTACTGAGTCGACACCCGGACGACCAGCAAATGCACTTTGAATCACTGCAAATTTCGTTGGGTCTTTCAACTTAATACGGAACGACTGCGGCAACTGATCTGCTGTTACGTTCTGGGCAATCGCAGAACCCTTAAATTGATCTTGGAAATGCTGATAGGCCTGAGCTTGATTCTCGAAGAAAACATTCTGAACGACCGGCAGCGCCTGGATATCGCTTTGAATCTGGTTGATCTGCGCCTGAGTTACCGCACCGCCGGCGCACGACGCGCTGCTTGAGAGTGGATCACACAAGAAGATAGAGACCTGAATCTTGTCGTACCAATAATCCTTCATGACGCGGACCTGGCTATTAGCCAACAGGCCGATGCCGAGCACGGTTAACGAGATGGCAACGGTGATCATTACCGCGAATGTCATTGTGACATTTCGACGCAGTCCAATACGGACTTCGCTCATAACAAATTTAGCGCGCATTATTTATCTCCCATTACCTGTGCGAGGCCGATCAGCCTGAATATCCATAGACGCCACGGACCTGGTCGCGGATGACGTGTCCGCCCTCAAGTTCGATAACACGCTTACGCATCTGGTCCACAATCGTGGAATCGTGCGTTGCCATCAGCACTGTTGTGCCTTCGCGATTAATTCTGTCGAGCAACTTCATGATGCCCACCGAGTTAGCTGGGTCGAGGTTTCCGGTTGGTTCATCCGCGATAAGAATCGCTGGACGGGAAACATAAGCACGGGCAATCGCAACACGTTGTTGCTCACCACCAGCAAGCTCGCCGGGGCGGCGATCGGCCTTCTCTTCAAGTCCGACTAGCTCAAGCGCATCTGGAACTTCGCGGTTAATTTCCTTTTGGCTGTAACCAAGCACGTGCAGAGTAAAAGCAACGTTCTCCGCAACTGTCTTATTTGGAAGGAGTCGGAAATCTTGGAAAACGGTTCCTACTTGGCGGCGAAGTTCTGGGATCTTGTGGGCTGAAAGTGAATTGAGGTCTTTGCCAGCAACAACAATCGAACCCGTTGTTGGAGTCTCCTCTTTAAGAATGAGACGCAAGAATGTTGATTTACCAGATCCAGAAAGGCCAACAAGAAAGACAAACTCGCCCTTAACGATTTCAAGGTCTACACCCTCTAAGGCAGGTCGATCCTGCTTGGGGTAAATCTTGGAAACATTCTCAAAACGAATCACATCTGCTCCCGTACGATTCCGCGGCGCCATAACCGAATACGTGCCGACCTACCTCGATAGTTTAGGCAGGAGCACCCACAAGAGCGGGGAAATGCGCGCCTATTTGGCTGAGAGATAACTCAATTCACGCGTGTGGCGCGAGCAAATCGCGGTGGCGCGAGCAAATCGCGGTGGCGCGAGCAAATCGCGGTGGCGCGAGCAAATCGCGAGCAGCTAGCTCTGGGAACTCTTTCGCCATTTGATGCCGGCCTCAATAAAGCCGTCAATCTCACCATCGAGAACTGCGGATGGGTTTCCAACTTCGAAGTCGGTGCGTAGGTCCTTGACCATTTGATACGGGGCCAAGACATAGGAGCGCATCTGATTGCCCCATGATCCGCTGTTATCGCCCTTAAGGGCATCAAGTCGAGCACGCTCTTCTTGTCGGCGTCGTTCTAGCAATTTAGATTGCAAGACGTTCATCGCGGTCGCCTTATTCTGAATTTGCGAACGCTCGTTCTGGCAGGAAACAACAATTCCCGTAGGCAAGTGAGTAATGCGCACCGCGGAGTCCGTCGTGTTCACGCCTTGACCACCAGGGCCACTGGAGCGATAGACATCGATACGCAACTCTTTTTCATCAATTTCAACATGATCACTCTGCTCGACCACCGGCACTACTTCGACACCCGCGAATGATGTATGGCGGCGAGATTGCGAATCAAATGGCGAAATACGAACGAGGCGGTGCGTGCCCTGCTCGACCGACAAAGTGCCATAGGCATACGGTGCTGAGACTCGGAATGTTGTGGACTTAATTCCCGCTTCTTCCGCATATGACGTTTCGAGAACATCGACCTTAAATTGGTGACGCTCGCAATATCGCAAGTACATACGCATCAACATTTCAGCCCAGTCGGCAGCTTCAACACCACCAGCTTCGGAGCGAATAGTCATCAACGCATCGCGGTCATCGTATTCACCACTCAACAGAGTTTGGACTTCGAGCGCACGAATATCGTCGCCGACTGAATCAAGCTCCTTGCCAGCATCCTCGATTGCACCCGCATCCTTCTCTTCTTGCGCCAATTCCAAAAGCAGTGGCACATCCTCGAGTCGGCGACGGATTCCCGTTACCTTATTAATAGTTGATTGAACACGTGACAGCTTGCTTGTAACTACTTGAGCCTTCTCGGGATCGTCCCAAAGATTCGGAACGCTTGCTTCTGCCTCAAGCTTGGTGAATTCTTCGGTCAGTTTTGGAATATCAATAACTTGTTCAATTGCGCTCAAAATTACGCGAAGCTTATTTACCTCATCCGCGTAATCTCGTGCTGCCATGGGGTAAGCCTATCGTTCCTATTACGTAAACTCATTGCCCTCGCTGATTGCCAAAAACGGAGACTGCCGAAACGTCTGCGCGGACCGACACTCGACCACCAGAAATATCCACGAAAATCGGGAAACTCACTACCGGCGCGATTGATGAACTAAGTCCTACATCTACCTGATTATCGTGACAGCCAAATGTAGCGAGGGCGATGGATTCACCGCGAAGATTTGCAGCGCGAATATAGGCAGCCACCGCGGATTCTGCTGTCGGGCAGTCGATCGGAATACGGTCGCCGAGTTGCGACGAATCCGAAAGACCATCCCCGTAATAACTCTGCAATTCCAATTGATGAGCCCCAACTTGAGCCGCCGCCTCTGCGACCTGGATCAGTTCTCTCTTCCCCAGATACGAGTCGCCCAGATTCACGATGCCCAACGAGAGAATCAGTAATACTAGAAATAGTCCAGAGGTCAATGGAACCAATGAGCCTGACTCGTCATCAATCGCGTGCCTTGGATATCGCATCATCGCCATTGATCGACTATTTCAGAACTTTCAGTAGTGAATGTTTTCTGGGTTATTGAATTTCGAGCAGTGACTCGGATGCTGATGACACCTCCGGACGACATGCATGGCTGAATCGAGCACTGGACTTCAAAAGTTGGATTTCCGATCACCGCATCATGCGAGAAAATTTTATTTTGAAAGGCAGAATCGACTTGTGCCAATCGTGCCGCGACTACATCGTCGGTTGGACTAGTTACATAGGCACGCACGAGCTGTCGCGAATAATTAGACATATCCATTTCTAAAGATCCGCTCACAGAAGCAGTAGTAAGAAATATCGCTAATGGAACTAAAAGCGGAATAGTAAAGAGGACGAACTCGACCGCAGCGCTGCCGGATTCATCGGTTAGTGCCTTCATTGATTCTCGTCCACTTTCATTGATTCTCATCTACGGAGAGAGTGCGCGAACTTATGAGGTGCGCGCCCAGTCCAAGCGGCGAGATATTCGGCGCCGTAAATGTTCGTTGCAGATAAAGAATTCTCCCGCCGCCAGGGAGCGCCATCTCTGATGAACCAATTGATTCAGAGGTGGACTGACTTTGATAGAGCACGCCTCGTGCTAGGTCGCCTTGTGTCTGATTCGACGCACGTCCATGGGCTAATCCCACAAGTCCTATCTGCAATACGGCAAGAAAGAGTGCCAACGTTGGTATCAGCACCAAGGTGCTTTCTACTACACCGCACTCACACGCACCAAGACCCAGTGAACATCTGCCGCATCGAGTCCATTTTTCGAATGTTTCGAATGTTCTGTCTCGTTTAGCGAACATTATTCATCGAGTCCAATGAGCTTCGGAGAATCGTGGAGAGTCGCGGCGCGGCAACAGTCCAGATCCCCGTAACTAGTCCAGTAGTCATCAACACCACGAGCACCCAACCTGGTACATCTCCCCGCTCTTCTTGAATTAGCGTCATTAGAAATTGTGGGCGCTTAGGGAGCCTGGCTTGAATGAGTTGGAGTCGCTCCTGAAATATCAGGAATAGTTTGATTGCCCAAATTTTGGATGGAGTAACCGCTTTGGACTCGAGCTGGGTCTTCATTCTCTACCTCTTTCTCGTTCAAGTTGATTCTCTTTTACTTCTGAATTCGTTTGCTTAAATCCGTATGCTTAAATTCTTATGCCTTAATTCAATCCATGAACGTTGATCTTGCTCGAACGTTTTGATTGCTCTGTGGGTAACCACGCCTGTGGGTAGCCATGTGTCGTTCGGTGGTTACGCACCGACACTTAAGTTCAATGATAGGTACGAGGGCCAGAGCGCAAAGAGAACGGATATCGGCAGGATGAGAAAGACCACCGGAATCAAGAGACCGACTTCGGCTCGCCCGGCAGCGGTTAGCAACTTCGCGTGTTGGCGAGAACGAATCTCCTGGATCTGACGCGCCAAAACGTCAGAGAGTGAAGTGCCGCGTTCGAGCGCAACGATTAGTGAGTCGCAGAATCGACGGACTTCCGAGACGCCCGCCTCTCGTGCCAAGGTATCAAGCGCAACGATTAAGCCGGATCCCTGGCGCAACTCGGCTACAGAATTTTGAATGACTTTCGCGAGTGACCCCGTAGCTCTTTGAGCCACTCGGTTGAGCGCGACTGGCAGACTTTCTCCACCCGAAACCAGAATTGAAAAAACCTCGACGATTGCGGGAAGTTCGTTCGCCATCTCTGTCTGCACTTGTTTGCTTAATCGCGTACTAGTTTCTCGCTCGTATTTCACCACCACGCATCCCGTGCCGAAGAACAATAAGACGAGTGGAAAAGCACCACCGACAATGAGTAGAAATAGCGCCATCGCGAATGGGAGCGTTGCAAGCCGCCTAAATTTCTCCAGATAGCTTCGCGGGGCTAGCTTTGGCTGCGCCGGATTTCCCACAAGGGCTACACGTGAATCACTCAAGACTAAATATATGGCGATTGTGACAATCGGAAGTAGCACTAACAAAACCAGGAGTGCGTGAAAGCGATTCATAATAGAAATATCCTGGGCGGAACTTCGATCCGTCCCACACGTCGCATCCAAAAATAGGCAACTGCGGTGCAGGCGACGCCACCAACAAGAATCAGCACTCCCAGCGTTGATTGATATGCCCGGACTGTGTTGGCCTGCGTGGAAAGAATGAGCAGAAGAATCCAAGGAGCGACCGATGCAATCAGTGCCGAATTTTTCACCCAACTCTGCTTGGCGCTTATTTCATCTCGAAGCGCCATGTCGGTCCGAAGAAAGTCAGAGAGCGTTCGCAAAGTCGTGGCAGTATCTCTGGCGCCACTCCCTTTGGAGAGAATGAGGACTTCGCAGACTTGGTCCGCAACATGATGCGAGAAGGTTCGTTTCACCTTTCCGATTGCAGCTTCAAATGGTGTTCCAGAATGAAGGTCGGTAGAGAATCCCGCAAATATTTGTTGAGTTTCAACTGGGCCACGACGCGATAGAGCGCTTAGTGCCTCTTCGATCGATAGACCCGATTGCAAACCGGTGACAACATGCTCCAGAAGTTCGGGCCAAAGGCCGTTCCACAATCGATCACGCTTCTCGCGCCGGTGTTGATTCACCAAGTAAGGAAGAGTCGTAGAGATTGTTGCGAAAGCCAGACTGATCGGTAGAGAGGATGAGACCGAGAATGCGAGTCCTAGGGCGATGAGTGCCGATATTGGTGCCTGCAACAAACGTGAGCGGCTATTCATGAAAGAACCGTTCCGATGCGCCAATTCCAGACAGATAGGTTGGCTCTCCAGCCGCATCGAAATCAACAAAAGTAAATATCGGCTCCGTTTCCACTGTTGTTCCTTCGATTCGCCCGCTGACCCAAATCAATTCGGATACGTATCGAGCTCCATGTGAGTTACTGGAGACATGTATGACCAAATCAATCGCGGTCGCGACCAGCGGGGCAATAAATTGATGCGAGATATTCTCGCCGGCAAGTAGTGGCAAAGTCTGAAGCTTGGAGATTGCCTCCCGAGCTGAATTCGAGTGAATCGTCGCCATTCCAGGTAGACCAGAATTTAGAGCAATCAACATATCTAACGATTCGGCTTCACGAATTTCACCCACAATAATGTGAGATGGCCGCATACGGAGCGCTTCTTTGATGAGCTTCCGCAGTGGTATCTCCCCAACGCCTTGCAAGTTTGCGGAACGAGTTTGCAGTGCGATGCAATCTGGCAACCGTGGTTTTAATTCGAAAACTTCTTCGACCGTCACTACTCGGCTGTCTAAGGGAAGCGCACTTACTAGCGCGTTGAGTAATGTCGTTTTTCCCGCGCCGGTCGAGCCACTCACCAAGATGCTCTTTCCAGTATTCGCGGCTCGTTTGATGAACTGAGAAATCTCTGAGCTGAAGAGATTCAATTTTTCAAGGTCCGCAAGGCTTTTGCCTCGCATGATGTGCTTTCGGATATTGATCGCCCAGTGCTGTGCGGTTACTTCTGGGATTGCAACGTGCAATCGACTGCCGTCGGGCAATCGTGCATCTACAAATGGATGCGACAGATCGAGTCGACGACCGCTCCACATGAGCAGGCGTTCCACCAAGTTCTGAACCGTGTTCGCATCTAAGACGAGGTTCGTGATCTGACTCTTACCGCCTTTTGCGATGAAGATTCGTTGCGGCGTATTTATCCAGATCTCTTCAATATTTGGGTCATCCATAAATATCTGCAGCGGGCCAAAGTGCTCACTCAATTCGGGGTCAAAGATCGGACTCATGGGAGTATCAAATTGGAATCCTGCAATATAAATTGAAACCAAGTCGGAGCGCTGTGGAAAACCGGTGCAAATTACTCGTCCCGCTCACACCGCATCACCGTGCGTCAATAGGGGGTGCTATGAGATGGGAACGCGGTTGCTATTCGTTGGGAAAAGAAGCGCGGTCGATGCGTCCGAGCCAGTCAGTGATATCACGTTGGGAGTTTCGCTCGACAACTTGATATAAAACTTCGGTGATTGATGTGAGTGCAATTTTTCCGCTCTGCAATTCATTTCTGATGCGTTCGAGCGCCCGTTCCGCGGCGGCTTGGTCACCACGGATAAAAAGCCAAAATCCATTTGCGACTGCTCGAGAATAAAACTCGTCACTTCGAACCGTCGTCAGTAAAATCGAATTGAGCGCGGTGAGGTCATACGACAGTGCCTTCGTATTTCCAACGCATTGAATAATTCCGACTGACACTTTTCGATTTTCTCGGTCTGCGGCCGCGGCTTCCCGCTCTAGTAATTGCTGAAAAAGATATGGCGCAAGTGCCGAGGTTAAGGAATCTCGAAACCCGTCGTTGGAGAATTCCATCTCTCGAGCTTACGGGTTAGCATCCTCGTATGGAATCGCGCCGTCCCACCACAGATACATTCCGCCGTGCAGCGGTAATCCTGCTCCGCATTGAATCCGCGATCATCGCCGGACTTGTAATTTATCTTGGTTTCGCCGCGGCCACTTCGCACATCTCAAAGCCGTCTGCACTTGCTGGCGTTATTATTTTTGGAATCCTCGGCTCAGCTGGTCTCTACGTTGCATCAACGGGTTTCGCTAAAGGTGTTTCTTATGGACGTTCACCTGCGGTGCTCGCGAATGGAATCGCTCTGGGAGTTTCCTATTTCATGGCACAGGGCCACTTGCTTGCCGTCGCAGTTCCGCTGGTCATCCTGGCCGCGAGCACTTTGGTCTGCTCGCTCTTCGGCTATTCCGAGTAGCTCGACACCGCCTTTCTCCGGCATTTCTGCCCATTTTGGGGTCTGTCTCACATCCCTAGCGCCTACCCGGGAGTTATGCCGCACGCTCACAACTATTAGACTTGATGCATATCCTCGATTACTTCGATTGGAGCGCAGCCAGTGTCGGCAACAGGAAGCAACACACCTGAGAACCATTTCGGTGGGTCCTTCGGACCAAACGAGTGGCTTGTCGATGAGATGTATGAAAAATTTAAGGCTGATCCATCGTCGGTAGATAAAGC
>CAJAEK010000036.1 GCA_903938735.1 uncultured Actinomycetes bacterium
GAGTCTGAATTTGATGGCAAGGGCTATGGTGATTTCAAGGGCGCTGTTGCAGATGTCGTTGTCGATTATTTGGCGCCGATTCGCGAGAAGACACTCGAACTCCTGAACGATCGCTCACATCTCGAGTCCATCATGCGCACTGGTGCAGAAAAGGCGGCTGAAGTCGCCGACCAAACACTCAAGGCGACCTACGATGCATTGGGTCTTATTCCGCGTGCGTAACAACCGCACACTGCTGGCGCTCGTTTCTGCGCTGGCAACCGCGCTCTCTCTGGTTGCTGCAACATCTGCGCGAGCTGATAATTCGAATATCCGAATTGCAATTGCCTATGACATCGGCGGTCGTGGTGACAATGGCGTGAACGATGCAGTCAGTGCCGGAATCACAACAGCGATGAATCGCTTTAATCTGTCGCCGCTTCAAATCCGCGAAATCACAACGTTGGGGACCGAAAGCGATCGCGAAGCACGTCTGATCTTTCTCGCCAAGGCGGGATATAACCTGATTATCGCGGTCGGCAATGGCTATGAAACGGCCCTGAAAGCAGTCGCGCCAACCTATGCATCTATTCAATTTGCGATTATCGGCTCAGCAAATGTGCCGCTGATTAACGTGACTAATATCGACTTCGCAGAGAATCAAGGCGCTTATTTGGCCGGCGTACTGGCTGCTAAATCCAGCGCAAGTGGCAAGGTGGGTTTTATTGGAGATGCCTCACCAACAAATGCGCAGAATCTGAAAGCCTTTACGTCTGGCGTGGCCAGCGTTTCGAAGAAGGTTGTTGTCTCGCCAACCTTGTTAACCGCGCAATCAAATTCAGTTGCAGCTATTCGTCCGATCGTCACCAAAATGGTGGCGGCGAAGGTTGACCAGCTTTTTTCAGTCTGGAATTCGACCGGCGATGTTCTGACATCTGCGCTAGCGCTGAACACGACCAAGCACCCAGTGCAGTTGATTGGCCTCTCACCAGTTCAATACTTTCTCCGCGCACCAAATGCGCACACGGTTGTTGCTGCAGCAATTACCGAAGATTATGCGCGTGCAACTATTGATTTAATTTTCGCTGCGATTCGCGGAAACACTCTCTCTGACATCTTGGATTCATCCGCCGGCGTCTACGGACATCGCTACTCGTTGAGCGATGGGGGGATGGGTTTTGCGATGTATTCGCGATCCGCGGTTGCTGCCCGGCCAGCGATTGTGAGCGCTGAGTCACTATTGCGCGCTGGGAAAGCGAAACTTTAAAGCTTCACTCGAGAGTTTCCTGAGTCGGAAGGCTCGTGCCGTGGCGCGCGTGAGCGCCTGCAATTGGTTAAAGTTCAGCCACGTACTCAACCTCAATCCGAGGAACCCTCAGGAGGAAACTTGAAGAAGACACTTAAGTTGTTCACAGTTGTTGCTGCAGCAGCAACATTGGTGGGCGTCGCAGTAGCTCCAGCATCACAAGCAGCTAAGCCATCAGTGTGCTTGGCACTTGATACCGGCGGCATCGACGATCACTCATTCAACGCATCAGCATGGGCTGGCGCACAGGCTTCAAAGGCTGTCGCTGACGTTTCATACGTCGTTGCATCAGCAAGCAACCCAGATTACGCAGCAGAAGTTAAGTCACTCGTTGACAAGAAGTGCAACCTCATCATCGGCGTTGGTTTCTTGATCACCGATGCAATCGATAAGGCTGCAGTTGCTAACCCAACCATCAAGTTCGCTCAGGTCGATGACCCAGGCTTGGTCGGCGGCAAGGCACTTCCAAACCTCAAGGGTTTGACCTTCGCAACTAACCAGTCAGCATTCTTGGCAGGTTACCTTGCAGCTGGTTACTCAAAGACTGGCACCGTTGCAACCTACGGCGGAATTAACATCCCACCTGTCTCTATCTACATGGATGGATACGCAAAGGGCGTTAACTACTACAACAAGGTCAAGGGCAAGACTGTCAAGGTTCTCGGTTGGGACACAGTTAAGCAAGACGGAACATTCGTCGGTGGCTTCTCTGACTCAGTCAAGGCTGCACAGATCTCAAAGAACTTCGAACAACAGGGTGCAGATGTAATCTTCCCAGTTGCCGGTGGACTTGAGTTCGCAACATCAGGTAACTCAGCTACTTCAAAGAAGTCAGTTGTTATCGGTGTTGACTCAGACATGTACACACAGACCACAAAGTCTTCAGAGCGCGTGGTTGTCTTGAACTCAGCAACAAAGGGTGTTGGCGCTTCAGTTAAGGCCGTTATCGCAGATGTTGCTGCTAACAAGTACACAAACACCGCTTATGTCGGCACACTTGCAAATGGTGGAACCGGCCTTGCTGGTTACCATGACTTCGGTCGCAAGGTTCCAGCTGCACTTCAGGCTGAAATCAAGGCACTTGCAAAGAGCATTCAGGCAGGAAAAGTTTCTGTTGCCTAATCTCTAGCTGTAACGAAGAGAACCGAGAAGATTTATCTTCTCGGTTCTTTTTTTATGATTTTAGGAATAGGATTGGAAGAGATTCTAAATAGATAACTAACCGCCTTATTTGGATTGAGGAGCGACGTGTCACTCGAACTTCGGGGAATAACCAAGAGCTTCGGTGCGCTGGTCGCAAATGACAACATCGATCTCAAAGTTGAGACAGGCGAAATCCACGCAATCCTTGGCGAAAACGGCGCCGGCAAGTCGACGCTCATGAATATCGTTTATGGCTTAGTCGCACCCGATAAGGGTGAAATTTTGGTGGATGGTTCGGTTAAGAATATTTCCGAACCGAGCGACGCGCTCAATGCTGGCATTGGAATGGTTCACCAGCACTTTATGTTGGTACCGGTATTTACGGTCGCAGAGAATATTGTTTTGGGCCACGAAAAGAGTGGTCGTGCTGGGCAGCTCCGCCTCGAAGAAGCGAAGGCCGAGATTCGTCGGGTTTCGGATGAATTCAAATTTGATGTTGACCCAGATGCGATTATTGAAAATCTGCCGGTCGGCGTGCAGCAGCGGGTTGAAATTATCCGTGCGCTAATTTATGACGCGAAGGTTCTGATTCTGGATGAACCAACCGCGGTACTGACTCCGCAAGAGACCGATGACCTTTTGAGCATCATGCGCCAGCTCAAGGCCAAGGGCACATCCATTATTTTCATTACCCACAAGCTTCGTGAAGTGAAGGCAGTTGCAGACCGAATCACGATTATTCGCCGTGGCAAAGTAGTCGGAACCGCGGACCCCGCCTCGTCACAGAAC
>CAJAEK010000037.1 GCA_903938735.1 uncultured Actinomycetes bacterium
CGATGACTTGTGCGCCGAGTTCGCGCATCAATAGCGCGTGGCCAGTCAATTGTTCGGCATCAGAGGGCGCCTCGGTTGTGCGCTCGTGCACGGGTGCATTGACCGCTGCGTCAACGATGACTTCAATCTTGCGATCGATTCCGCAGACTTCAAGGAAAGCTTGGCGAACTAATACATCACTCTCAGAACGCAAGAAGGATTCCTTCGCGCCTGGGTTAACGATTCCCAGTGTGATGACTTTGTCATCTACTGAAATCAATTGTGCGCTGGCGGACAAGAGTGACCAGGTAAGACGACGCTTCTTCTTCACGTTTTCAATAACCTCGGGCCATAGGCGACGTAATGCGCTGATATCAACCGGTCCGGTTTGAACAGCCACCGGCGCTTTAACTTCTTCTTTTACTGGCTCCGCTTTTGCTTCCGCCTTAGCTTCTGCTTTTGGCGCGGAAACTTTTGGAGCGGTCACCGGGCGCTCATCGTTTGCAGGCGGTGCTTGTTTAACTGGTGCAGCTTGTGCAGCTGGTGCTGGATTGTGAACAACAAGAGAGTTCGCTTTTTCTAAACGTTCAACGCGTGCAATGAGCCCAGCGTCGTCGCTGCCAGGCAACAACATCTGTCCGCAGATCAGCTCAAGAATCAAGCGGGGCGCTGTTGCACCACGCATCTGGGTAAGGCCGTTTGCCATGATGTCGGCGTCACGAATCAAAGTGCCAGTGCCGATATGTGTGGCTTGATTGCGCATTCGCTGCAATTGATCTTCGGGGAGTTCGCGCAAGATGTGATTGGCGCCGTCTTCAACCGCATTAACAATAATTAAATCACGTAACCGCTCCAAGAAGTCTTGAGTGAAGCGTCGTGGGTCGTGACCGGATTCGATAACACGATCAACGGTCTTAAAGAGAGTTGCGGCGTCGCGCGCAGCTAGCGCATCAATTGCCTCGTCCAGCAAAGCACCATCGGTGTAACCCAAAAGCTGAATGGCGATTTCGTAGGTGACGCCATCTTTTCCGGCGCCGGCAAGTAGCTGGCCAAGGACGGAGAGCGCATCGCGAACCGAACCACCGGAGGAGCGAACAACGAGAGGCAATACGCCCTTAGCGACTTTGACGCCTTCGGCGTTGCAGACCTTCTCGAGGTGTGCCGACAAGATGCCTGGTGGAACCAATCGGAATGGATAGTGATGAGTGCGCGAACGAATTGTGCTGATTAGCTTGTCAGGTTCGGTTGTTGCAAAAATGAAAAGTACGTGGGGTGGTGGTTCCTCCACGACTTTAAGGAGCGCGTTGGCGGCGCCGGGTCCAAGCTGGTGCGCTTCATCGATGATGTAGATCTTGTAACGAGAAGAAACAGGCGCGAATACCGCTTTGTCACGAAGGTCGCGTGCGTCATCAACGAGTCCGTGTGTTGCTGCATCAAGTTCAATCACATCGATTGAACCAGGGCCATTCGCTACCAAGTCGCGACATGACTGGCATTCACCACAGGGCGTTGGGGTTGGTCCCTTTTCGCAGTTGAGTGATCGCGCCATGATGCGCGCGCTCGATGTCTTGCCGCAACCGCGTGGGCCGCTAAAGAGATATGCGTGGTGAATATTGCCGCTGGCTAACGCATTCGATAGTGGTTCGGTGACGTGCTCTTGTCCGATGACATCGGCAAAGGTTGATGGTCGGTACTTGCGATAGAGAGCTAAAGACACCGCCACGCCTTTCTATTCATTTCTATCGGATTGAAATACCGAAATGTGGGGACCCCCCGCACACCCGCCAGAGCGGACCTACCCTTGCTGCATTCCTGCCCTGGGGGAGTTCAGTACGGTGACGCCGCACGGAGGATCTTAGCCAATCCTAGGCGTACCGTGCGACGCCGAGAGGGTGTCGAAAACCACGTTTTACCCGAGTGAACACTATTGCCCTACTGTTCAGTATGGCTTTACACTAAAACGACCATCCACCCCAGCGTCGGGAGTTCAAATGGCCGTTCATGCACCCTCAGTCCCCACTCTTCATGCCCAGCTGGTCGAATGGGTCTCGCAGATAGCCAACCTGACTCATCCGGATCACGTGTATTGGGTTACCGGCACCTCTGAGGAATGGGATCGAATCACCACCGAGTTAGTCGACGCCGGCACCTTTACCCGCTTAAAGAAGAAGCCGAACTCTTTCTGGTGCGCCTCTGACCCCACAGATGTGGCCCGCGTTGAAGATCGCACCTATATCTGTTCGGTCGATGAAGCAGATGCTGGTCCAACAAATAACTGGATGGCGCCTGCCGATATGAAGGCAATCATGACCGACCTCTATCGCGACAGTATGCGTGGCC
>CAJAEK010000038.1 GCA_903938735.1 uncultured Actinomycetes bacterium
ACGAGCGCGTTCTTTGAATCAGCAACAGCAGCGTCATTGGCAGAGTTGAGCTCAATCAAGCCGTAAAGAATCGCCATAACCGCAAGAACGGTTGAGATCAAGGTCCACAAACCAACGGTTAAACGATGGGTGCGGATAGCAGGAGCATCAGGTGGAGGTGTATCGCCAGTGTGGCGGTTCATGAAGGTGTATGTCGCAACACCCAGAACAACTCCGCACACAGGTGCAGAGATGTAGGTGAACATCACCATCAAACGCTCAATCCCCTTCATATCCGTTGACATGACGGTTGGCATCCACTTGGGATAGGCAACTGCGCCAAGCACTACGAATACTGCGGTGAAGAAGATTCCAAGAATGAACGAGGTGCGGACATCCTTGCGCTTAAAGAATGCGGTGAAGCGCGCTCCTGGAGTTGGCGCCATTACCTCATCGTGATCGTGTGAACTCATGCGACGGATACCTTTCCTGCCATGTATCCGACCTGGCCCATTACAGCGCCAAACTTCTGATACGTACCGTCACCACATGGATACTCACAGTTCCAGACGTATTCACCCTTGCCGCCGGTGATGAACGAGAAGGTAACTACGTGGCCCTTGTTGAGGATTGTGTGGTCGTATGAATCTGCGTACTTCTTGGTGTAGTCAGCCATTTCAGCGTCGGTGTTCTTAGGAAGCGGAACGTTGACGAACAATGGATCCTGAGTTGAAGTTGGCAAGCCATGAAGAGTGAAGGTGTGCTCAACGTCGGTTGGTGTCAATGCGGTTTGCGCTACACCGTCATAGGTCGCTGTATTGGAAACTGAACCAGCAGCATCCACAGTTCCAATGACCTTACCGAAGTAAGCGTTGTTGAGGTTTTCACCGCTGTCGTACACAGTCAAGGTCATCGTCACATACGAATGTGGCTTGAGGACCAAGTGCGTGGCTGGGCCATATGAAGGCCACGATGGGTGTGAGCCGCAATTTGTTGCTCCTGGAGTTGCAGCACCGTGTGCGCCGGCGTTGCAAGGATCTGCGTAGACGCCGAGGCTAATGAACTGATGAGGGAGGACACCTTGCGATGTCTGAACAGTTCCGTTGGTGGTTGCATATAACTTCTTCTGCGGATCAGCGCTCACTTTGTGTAACGTGAAGCCAACCGCACCGACAACTGCAATACCGAGAACAACCGACGCGAGGGCGCTGATTGTTCGTTTGGTACCGGTCATCGATGTACCGGTGGTACCTGACATGTCCCAGCCTTTCCTATATATAAGCGGCTGGGAGTCTGCAGACAACCAGCCGTGAGGAGGTAACTCTGTTCGTCAGGGTACGCCTATTGGGGGTCATGTGAGAAGGATTCGCAGATAACGTTTTCATGTGTAAATTGGCCCAGATGCATCTCAATATCGGCTGGGACTTCTTCTTCGCCCTCGCCCTTGGGGGGAAAGTTTTCTGGTACTTAGCTGAGAACCCATCCAGCCACGGAATCGGCAAGGTGCGGCAATTTCTCTTCTATTTAGGGATGGCGCTCGCCTTCATCCTGCTGGTCGGCCCGGTTGCCCACGCCGCCGTGACCAGCTTCTGGGTCCACATGATCCAGCACATTGGTCTGATGATGCTGATCTCGCCGTTAATCGTGATGGGCTCACCTGTCCGGCTGGCGCTGGATTCTCGATTCCCCATCGTTCAAGGCATCGCACGGGCGCTCGCCCATAACTGGTTCGTCCGCCAGCTTTTCCGGCCACAGGTGGGTTTTGCGCTCTTCTTGGCGACCTTAATCTTCACCCACTTCGGCCCCTTCGCCGATGCGGGCATGACGAACGCGAACGTGCACTCGCTCGAACTCATCGCCTTTTTGCTTTCCGGCGTCATCTATTACATCCCCGTCATGGAAGGCAACCCGGCGCCGTTTCACGTTCCTTATCCAGTGCGGGTTGGTTCACTATTCGCGATGATGGTTCCGGAAACGATGACTGGCTTCTTCCTTTATTCTGGAAATAAATTGCTCCACACTCTGCCGTCATCGCAATCTCACACCATGGGCATCATGGATCAACACCGCGGTGGCGGAATCATGTGGGCGATGGGCATGGCGATTGATGCGTTATGGATAGTGTTAGCAGCGCGCGATTGGTTCGCCAACGAAAAGTTTTTGAGTGATGGAGAAAGTGAATGACCGAAGAAGAGAAACCCGAACGCCGTTGGGTACTTCTGGGTATTCCGCTCTGCCTTGCGATGGGTTTCTTTGAGCTAGAGCGTGCAATCAAAGGAAATCACCGCAGCTGGCTCTACACCTTTGAATGGCCATTCTTTGCGCTCTTTATTTATTACATGTGGTGGAAGCTTAAACAACCGCAACCCGATTGGGACGAGACCGATGATCCCAAGCGAGAGTTAGAAGATTGAAAGAGCTTAGATTTACCAAGAACTCGTAAGCGGCTTACCTTCGGCGTAACCCGATGCTGATTGAATTCCCACAACAGCTTTCTCGTGGAAATCAGCAAGGCTTGATGCGCCAGCGTATGTGCACGATGAACGAACACCAGAAATAATCTCGTCAATCAAATCCTCAACGCCTGGGCGTGCCGGGTTGATGTACATCCGAGAAGACGAAATACCCTCTTCAAATAAGGCTTTCCGGGCGCGATCAAAGGCGCCCTCGGTGGCGGTGCGGGCCGCAACTGCACGAGCCGAAGCCATTCCGAACGATTCCTTATAGAGCCGGCCATTCGAATCACGATTCAAATCACTCGGTGATTCGTACGTGCCAGCAAACCAGGAACCGATCATTACCTGAGATGCACCAGCTGCAAGTGCCAATGCAACATCGCGCGGATGGCGCACGCCACCGTCGGCCCAGACATGCTTGCCGCGCTTTGCGGCTTCAGCCGCACATTCCAATACTGCAGAAAATTGTGGTCGACCAACACCGGTCTGCATGCGAGTAGTGCACATCGCGCCTGGACCAACACCAACCTTGATGATGTCTGCGCCAGCCTCAATTAAGTCACGCGTGCCTTCAGCGGTAACAACATTTCCGGCGACAATCGGAACGCGCGGATTCAGCGCGCGGATAACTTTGAGCGCCTCAATCATTTTGATTTGATGGCCATGCGCAGTATCGACAACCAACACGTCAGCTCCAGCGTCCAATAGTGCTTGCGCTTTACCAGCAACATCGCCATTGATTCCCACCGCACACGCAATACGTAATTTCTTGTCAGCATCAATCGCCGGTGCATACAACGTTGCCCGCAACGCGCTGGTGCGAGTCAGAATTCCAACTAAATTGCCACTGGCGTTCACCACCGGCGCAAGCTTGCGACGATGCGTTGTCAGAAAATCAAAGGCATCTTTGGGCGAAATTGAATCTGGCAAAGTAACAAGGTCACTAGCCATGATTTGTCGTAACTGTGTGAAGCGATCTACTCGCTCACAGTCAGCTTCGGTGACGATGCCGACTGGCTTGTTCTTTTCAATAACGACAACGGCGCCGTGAGAGCGCTTATTAATCAAATCCAGTGCATCGGCCACGGTCTCTTCTGGTGACAACGTGACGGGAGTTTCAAAGAAGGTGTGACGTGCTTTCACCCACGTGATGACACCACGAACGATGTCGAGCGGAATATCTTGGGGGATAACTGCAAGTCCGCCACGGCGGGCGATGGTCTCGGCCATTCGACGGCCAGAAATTGCGGTCATATTGGCGACTACTAACGGAATCGTTGTTCCGGTGCCGTCGGTCGTAGCTAAATCAACATCCATCCGACTTGTGATGGTGGATTTATTGGGGACCATGAAGACATCGTCATAGGTCAGGTCGTGGCTAGGGTTTGTTAGGAAACGCACGTGTCGTAACTATACCC
>CAJAEK010000039.1 GCA_903938735.1 uncultured Actinomycetes bacterium
CGCCCCAGGGACAAGCCGAGACCTATCAAACGGGTTCGTTGATTCAACTTAAAGTACCCAGTCCTGAAAAGGATTACCCGATCCGTAACGTCTGGGTGTGGACTCCCCCGCTCGGAAACTTAGACCGCGATACTTTGCCGGTCGTTTATATGCTGCATGGCTGGCCGGGATCGCCACAATCAGTATTAGCTGCTGTTGCTAAACCACTTGCTGCCGCATTCGCTGCTGGTGCAAAACCGTTTATTGCCGTTTTTCCCGATGGAAATGCCAAGACGCACTTTGATTCCGAATGGGCTGACTCATCCGATAAAAAAGCGATGATCGAAACTTGGATGACAACTAACCTCATTAGCGCAGTTGAAGGAACGCACATCCGCCCCAAGAGCGCACGCGCCATCATGGGCTTTTCGATGGGTGGTTATGGCGCCGCCATCATTGGCTTGCATCACCCTGATTTATATTCACAAATCATTCCGATCTCTGGGTACTACGTCATCGACGATCTCACGGGCGCATTTGTTGGTAAAGATAAAATCGCTTTTCAATCGCCCGTTAATTACTTAAGCGCTGCCCACAACTTTCGTTGGTTCTTAGCCGAAGGTCAGAACGACCCCACTGCACTCATTCATGGGCAGGCAACTAGTTGGTGGACCAAACTGAACAAGCTCGGCGTGAAAGCGACTCTCAACCTGCCGCCGGGCGGACATTCATTCGCACTTGTCACCAGCCTGATGACTCCGATGGCTAAATGGCTGACATGGCCATCAACCGCGGATCAGCCGTTGCCGCCTGTCACACAGCCGACCGACACCTCATCGCTCCTCGCTCCGTCGGCTTCCCCAGGGGCATAACCCTCACCCATTCGCGTGGATATCCGCGACTTTCACCAATTCTCTCCGCCCCATAGAATCGCCCTGTTGCAGCGGGCAGTCGTCGCGCTGAAGAAAAGATACGAATGGGGAGAACAATGAGCGAGAAGAACTTTCTCTCATGGGTTGGTTTCAAAGGCGAAGAAGAGACAGCGCCGAGCGGAAACGCGGTTGAGCGTATTCGCCAACTCGAAAGCCAAATCGCCGATCTCCGTTCTCGTCGTGACATCACCAGTCTGACCAAGGAAGAGTTTGAAATCCTCGCGACTGAAACCGCGATGGCCATCATTCGTACTGCGCAACAACGTGAATCGCGTGCGACCGCACAGTCAAACAAGATGTTGAGCGAAGCCACCGCACGCGCCACGGAGACCTTGGAAGGCGCCGAAAACAAGGCGAAGTCCATCTTGTCCGGTGCTGAATCTCGCGGCCGTAAATACCTAGAAGCAGCGGAGACCGATGCCGCACAACTTCGCGCCGAAGCAGCTCGCAACGCTGAGCAGTTGATGGAGAGCAAGAAGCGTGAAGCTGGTGCTTTATTGGGTAACGCTAAGCGCGAAGCCGAACGGATTATCGTTGAGGCAACCTCAGAAATCGCGAACTACCGTTCTTGGCTCACCACTGCAATCTCTGAGTCTGAGCGCCTCTATCGCATCCAGACTCAATCGCTGTCGGCAGCAGAATCGGCAATTTCACAATCGCGCGCCCGCCTACAAGGTGCATTCGAGAAGCTTGCATCGCTACAGAGCGATATCGATGGCAACCTAACAGCAGATAACCGACCACGTCACCGCGCTTTCGTTCAAGGTGCTGCGCTCTCACGCGCTGAAGCTGAACTGGATTCCAACGATGAAATTCCGGAAGTACCTTCTCGCACGCCAGCTCGCGCAGTGAAAAAGTCTGCCCCACGCAAGGTTGTAAAGAAGTCAGCAGCCAAGAAACGTAAGTGAGTACCAGCACTTCATCTCAACATTCACCGCGCAAGATATCGGGATACGCCGCTAGCTACATCGCGCCGATTGATGGCCTGCGCGCGCTAGCTGTTTGCGCAGTCCTGCTGTACCACCTCGGTGTGAAATGGATTCCTGGTGGATTCCTTGGCGTAGATCTCTTCTTTGTTATCTCGGGTTACGTCATCACGCGATTAATTCTCGATTCCATCAACAGTGCAAACGCGCTCGATCTGCGCGCTTTCTACCGTGCTCGGGTGCGTCGCCTCTACCCCGCGCTCCTCTTGCTTCTCATCGTCACATCGCTACTCATTTTGGCCTTTGCGCCAGATGGTATTCATCGATTTGTCGAAGACCTGCCCTACGTTCTGACCGGCACAAATAACTGGCACTTAGTCGCACTCCATCAGGATTATTTCCAGATCAACGGTAGACCCCCACTGCTGCAACACACCTGGTCCTTAGCCGTCGAACTCCAGTTTTATATTGTCTGGCCAATCATTTTGTATTTCATCTGGAAGCGATTCGGAAAGCGCAATATTGCGCCTATCGCGTTACTGATTGCCGTTGGCTCGGGTATTGCACTCTTTGTTAATTCATTGCGTCTGGACCATGCATCAGCAAGCCGTATAAGCCATGTCTACTTCGGCACAGATACTCACAGTCTCGGACTCTTCATTGGATCTGCGCTCGCCGTCAGCTGGATCCCCGCGAACCTCAGCTCATCAATTTCGCAACGAGCACAAGATTTCATCGACGGCGTTGGCTTGGTGGGCATCTTTGGAATTGTCGCAACCTTTCTCTATATCTCCGAGAGCAACGCAACGCTCTATCGAATAGCCTTTCCCTTAGCGGCACTCTTTGGCTCGTTAACCATCGCATCCTTGGTGCATCCGGCATCTCGCTTTGCGCGCTTTTTTTCTGCCAAACCACTGCTCTGGATAGGCCAGCGCTCTTATGGCATCTATCTCTGGCACTGGGTTATCTTCCAAATGACGCGGCCATCCATTGATCTTGCAGCGTCGTCGCTCCTCGCTTTGAACATCGCCCGCTTTTTGCTGGTGCTCGTAGCTGCCGATATTTCGCTCCGTTATTTTGAACTTCCGTTTCGCCGCGGTGTCGTTGAGAACTGGTTGCGCGGCATTAAATACCGAAACCGTGGGCTGGCAAAACGCCAGCGAATCTTCGTGGGTGTAGTGGTCTCGCTTGCACTGTTGATTCCAGTAGGCGCATCTTTC
>CAJAEK010000040.1 GCA_903938735.1 uncultured Actinomycetes bacterium
AATTATCAAGCGCGCACCATATGTAGACGTCGTCTTTGGTACGCACAACATGGGTTCACTTCCCGCTTTGCTAGAGCGAGCGCGGATTGAAGAAGAATCGCAAGTCGAAATCAAAGAATCGCTCGAACATTTTCCTTCCACGTTACCGGCTCGCCGCCACTCTGCCTTTAGTGCTTGGGTCTCGGTCTCAGTCGGATGCAATAACACCTGCACCTTCTGCATCGTTCCGTCACTTCGAGGAATCGAGAAGGATCGTCCGGCCGAAGATATATTGACTGAGGTGCGAGCTCTGGCCGCACAAGGCGTCATTGAAATTACTTTGCTCGGCCAGAACGTGAATGCCTATGGCGTCGACTTTGGCGATAGGGGAGCCTTCGCCAAATTGTTGCGCGACTGCGGCAAGGTCGAGGGCTTAGAACGAATTCGTTTCATGTCTCCACACCCACGCGACTTCACAGATGACGTGATTGAAGCGATGGCCGAAACCCCCAATGTGATGCCGCATCTGCATATGCCGTTGCAGTCGGGATCGGACAAAGTCTTGGCCGATATGCGTCGTTCATATCGAAGCGAGCGTTATCTCGGAATTATCGAGAAGGTTCGTGCTGCTCTGCCACATGCGAGCATCACGACCGACATCATCGTGGGATTCCCGGGCGAAACCGAAGAGGATTTCCAGGCGACGCTGGATGTGATGGAGAAAGCGCAATTTCTAGCGGCCTATACCTTCCAATATTCCAAGCGGCCGGGAACACCTGCGGCAACTATGCCGAATCAAATTAGCGACGATGTAATGGCCGATCGCTACACCCGAATCCACCAGTACCAACAAGCCATTTCGCTACGCGTTAACCAATCAGTGGTGGGAACCGAGCAAGAAATTTTGGTCTCCGATGTCCCAGCAGAACAGGGTCGTATGACTGGCCGCACCAGGGACTTCCGGTTGGTTCACTTTGCGATTGACCCAGCCAACCCACCGCGCATCGGCGATGCGGTCACCAGCGTCATCACATCAGCAACCCCCAACTTTATTGTTGCCGAGAATCTGCCACTGCATATTCGCGCGACCGCCGGAGGAGATGCGCACGAGCGACGTGTAGCAGAGAGCGGACCACAACCCATCATGGTGGGCATGCCCAAGCTCGCTGATTTGAAAGCGCGTTATTAATTGTCGAAGAATCTTCCACCGCTCTACGTCATTTGTGGGGCGACCGCGACCGGTAAGAGCGATGTGGCAGTCGCGCTGGCGCAACATCTTGACGCCGAAATTGTGAATGCCGATTCGATGCAGTTGTACCGCGGCATGGATATTGGTACCGCAAAGTTATCGCTAGAAGAACGGGGTGGAATCCCGCACCATCTCTTGGATGTCGCCGATGTCAGTTTCGATGTGACGGTTGCTTGGTACCAAGAATTAGCTCGCGCAAAGATTGATGAACTTCGCGCCGTAGGAAACCCAGTAGTTGTCGTCGGTGGTACCGGCTTCTATATCAAGGCAATCTTGGATGACCTTAATTTTCCTGATACCGATCCTGACGTGCGCGCTCGGTTAACTGATGAAGCCGAAGCAGCCGGAAATGATGCGATGCATGCCCGGTTGGCAGCGCTGGATCCAGCCGCAGCACTGGCTATTCCGAAAGAGAATGTTCGCCGGGTGATTCGCGCGCTAGAAGTCATTGAGATTACTGGTCAACCTTTCACGGCCAATCTGCCCCGCCAAGATTCCACGCGATATCCGGACGCCAAACAATTCGGATTAGTCATGGATCGCACGACGCTGGATGTGCGAATAGACAACCGAGTAGAGAAGATGTGGCAAGCAGGACTTGTTGATGAGGTTGAAGAGTTAATCAACCAGGGATTGCTTGACGGCAAGACCGCGCAAGCGGCGCTGGGATATGCCCAAATCATCCGTATGAAGCATGGGTTAATGAGCGAAGCCGAAGCGAAAGAAGATACTGCCCGCGCGACCCGACAATATGCCCGCCGGCAGGAGACCTGGTTTTCACGAGATGCACGGATTCAATGGTTGGCGCCAGCCACAACCGCTGAGCGGTTAGAACGGATTTTGATTACTATCAAACCATGATTGCAACCTATGGCCACGGGACCGAGAACGATTTTGTTCTCATTCTGGATGCCGATGATTCGTTGCAACTCACTGAGGATTACATCGCATCCTTGTGCAATCGGGAAACCGGAATCGGTTCCGACGGTCTTATCCGCATGGTGAAGCAGAGCGATGGCAAATGGTTTATGGATTATCGAAATGCCGATGGCTCAACCGCCGAGATGTGTGGCAACGGGATCCGCGTCATGGCGCGCTACTTAGTAGAACGCCAATTGCAGCCTGCCGGAATCTTCCCTATCAATACCCGTGCCGGCATGAAGTATCTGGCCGTGCCCGAAGAAGGCGATATCTCGGTCAACATGGGGCACGTGGAAGAAATCTTCGGTGAAATCGAAGTCCAAGCTAATGGCAAGAAATGGATTGGCTACAACATTAACGTTGGCAACCCGCATGCCGTCGTATTTGTTAACGATGTTGCCGATGCTGGGGATTTGAAGAGCGCTCCGGTTGTTACGCCGGCCGATGAATATCCAGATGGTGTCAACGTGGAATTTGTTCAGAAGCTAGAGAATGGCGAGCTCGCGATGCGCGTCCACGAACGCGGAGTTGGCGAGACTCGTTCGTGCGGCACCGGCACATGCGCCGTGGCACTTGCGGCCACACTCGATTCCAAGGGACGCCTGCCTGCGACCTGGATCATCAATCCACCAGGCGGTCGCTTGAAGGTTGAGATTGATGGTCACAACAACGCGACCCTGACCGGCCCTGCAGTATTGATCAAGGATGTAGAAGTAAAGGACGTTGATGTCGTTAGAAATTGATATCGACACCTTATTGAAGGAATCCGCGCAAGCTGCGGCGGATTACGACGCGGCCGAATCTGGCCAAGAAGAACTCGAAAGTAATCAACAAGATTTACAAGACCGTAAGGCGCTGCGACGTGTTGCGGGTCTATCGACTGAACTTCAAGATATTTCTGATGCCGAATATCGCCAACTTCGACTCGAGAAAGTTGTTCTTGTCGGCGTTTGGACATCGGGCACTGCATTGGATGCTGAGAACTCATTGAAGGAGTTAGCGGCGCTGGCCGAGACGGCTGGTTCCGAAGTTCTCGAAGGGCTAATTCAACGACGCGACAAAGCGGACCCCGCTACATATATCGGTTCGGGAAAAGTGACCGAGCTGCGCCAAGCAGTTGTAGCAACCGGCGCGGATACCGTCGTCTGCGATGGTGAACTCTCGCCCGCACAATTGCGTAATCTTGAAAAAGAAGTGAAGGTAAAGGTGATCGACCGCACCGCCTTAATTCTCGATATCTTCGCGCAGCACGCAAAGAGCAAAGAAGGTAAGGCTCAAGTCGAGCTAGCCCAAATGACTTACCTATTGCCCCGTCTGCGCGGTTGGGGTGACTCACTGTCGCGTCAGGCTGGTGGCATCGGCGGACGCGGCCCTGGTGAAACAAAGATTGAAACAGATCGCCGCCGAATCAACGACAAGATGGCGAAACTACGCGATGACATCAAAGAGATGCAGGTCGCGCGCGACACCAAGCGGTCGGAACGACGCAAGCATGCGGTGCCGTCTGTAGCGATCGCGGGCTATACCAATGCGGGTAAATCTTCGCTGATGAACCGGCTCACCAATGCCGGAGTTTTGGTGGAGAACGCACTCTTTGCAACGCTGGATCCCACCACTCGTAAAACGACAACCCATGACGGCCGCATCTACACGCTCTCGGACACGGTGGGCTTCGTGCGCCATCTGCCACACCAAATCGTGGAAGCCTTTAAGTCAACGCTTGAAGAAGTAGCGGATGCTGATGTGATTGTTCATGTGGTCGATGGTTCGCATCCTGATCCGCAAGAACAAATTCGTGCGGTACGCGAGGTCATCAACGAAGTCGGTGGGGGAGATATCACCGAGATTATTGCGATCAACAAGGCCGATATCGCTTCACCAGAAGTAATCATGCAATTACTCCGTGAGGAGTCCAACGCCTTTGCGTTCTCCGCGCGTACCGGCTTTGGCGTCGAGACGCTCTTGGCTGCGATTGAGAGCTCACTGCCACGGCCTCGGATTGAAGTCACGGTTGTCATCCCATACACCCGTGGTGACTTGGTCTCTGCGATTCATCAACGCGGCGAAATCTTGAGCGAGGAATATCTGCCCGAAGGCACCGCGCTTCACGCAATGGTGGATGGCGCAATCGCGCAACAGCTCAACGAGCTAAACTCTCAGGCATGAGCGAGACACCTGACACCCCAACATCGGCAGTCCTAGCAACTCCACAGCATCGCCTTGGTGGTTACTTAGTCGATCAACTCCTCTCGGTTGTCACGTTGTATATTGGTTGGCTCATCTGGTCGCTCTTTCTCTGGCGCAACGGTCAGACTCCAGGCAAGCGGTTAGTAAAGACTCGCGTCTATGACGTCACCACCGGTAAGCCAGCATCATGGAAGCTGATGGCACTCCGACAGGTTCTTGTCCCGCTATCTGTTGCACTCTTCTTTGAACTCTTGATTGGCATCAACGGAGCAAAGAATGTTGGCACCGGTCAGATAATTTCGTTGGCGCTCTTTGCCACATTCGCGCTGGACTTTCTCTGGATCTTCCGCGGTGGCGAACGTCGCCGGTTGTTAGATCACGTCTGCAAGACCGTTGTACTCAACGAAGCTGCGTAGTTACCTTTTCCACTATGGCTCGCACCTTTGACCTAGCCGCGCTCTCGGTTAACCCAACAGGATTTGCCGAAGCCGTGGCCGAAATCGTTGGCGCTATCAAACGCGGTGAAATTGCGCTCATCCCTGATGCCAACGCCTACGTATTGATCTGCGATGCCTTCAATGCGGGCGCTGTTCACCGGATGCATGCGTTACGTGGCGCAACGCCAGGAATTGCTGCCGCGGTCTTAATTGCAAAAGCCGAAACTCTGCCGGGCATAACTCAAAATTTAGGTGACGATCAAAAGCAATTAGCCGAAGAGTTTTGGCCAGGCTCGCTGACGTTGCTTGTGCAACCGAATTCTGCGCTGCACTGGGATCTCGGCGACGGTGGGTCATTGGCGGAATGTGCAGTTCGCGTACCAGCCGCGGATTTTCTTCGGCTGATCGTTTCCCAGGTTGGACCCGTCGCTTCGACCAGCGCGGCGCTTGTCGGTAACGCAGCCGTGCTTTCGCTGGCGACGCTCGCCGAATCAGTGGCCGCCGGAGTGGATATCGTCATCGATGGTGGCGCGTTGACCGAAGGTCCAGTCTCGACCATCGTGCGCCGGTCAGTCATTGGCAAGCCGTCGCCGCTGGAAATCACTCGAATTGGCGCAATCTCACAGGAATCGCTGGTCAAAGTTATCCCCGACATCGAGCTGGCCAGCCAATAGGCTTGCGCCATGTCGAGCGAAACTTTCTTTGGTCCAGATTTCGAAGCGCTGCAAGCGCAAGATCCAGATATCGCATCAGTCTTATTGAGCGAACTAGATCGTCAACGGAAAAACCTCCAGCTCATCGCTAGCGAGAACTTCACTTCGCCAGCAGTCTTGGCTGCGCTTGGATCGACGCTTTCCAATAAATATGCCGAGGGATATCCCGGCAAGCGGTACTACGGCGGCTGTGAAGAAGTCGACAAGGTAGAAGTCATCGGCATCGAACGCGCGAAAGCACTCTTTGGCGCAGAACACGCAAACCTTCAACCACATTCCGGTGCATCGGCAAACGTTGCGGTCTACCAAGCTTTCACACAACCCGGTGACACAGTATTGGCGATGTCATTGCCACACGGTGGCCACCTGACACATGGCTCAAAGGTCAACTTCTCAGGCAAGTGGTTCAACATCGTTTCCTATGGCGTTCGTGCCGATAACGAGTTAATCGATTACGACGAGCTTCGCGATTTAGCGCTCGAGCACAAGCCAAAGATGATTTGTACTGGCGCGACCGCGTATCCAAGTCTGATTGATTTTGAAAAGGTTCGCCAAATTTGTGACGAAGCCGGATCCATCATGTGGGTTGATGCAGCGCACTTCATCGGCTTGGTCGCCGGCAAGGCGATTCCATCACCAGTGCCATACGCAGATGTCGTTTCGTTCACGACCCACAAGGTTTTGCGCGGACCGCGCGGCGGCATGATCCTTTCCAAGGCAGAGCACGCTGCGGCGATCGACAAAGCAGTATTCCCGGGCATGCAAGGCGGACCGATTATGAGCGCGGTTGCTGGCAAGGCCATTGCCTTGAAAGAAGCTGCTACGCCTGCCTATCAGAGCTATGCCAAGAAGGTTATTGAGAACGCCCAAGCGCTCTCTGACTCCTTGGTGGCCGAAGGTATGCGTTCTGTTTCCGGTGGAACTCAAACCCACCTGGCGCTGATTGATATTCGTTCGACCGGCATCACCGGCAAGGTCGCGGATGAACGTTGCGGCGCTTCCGGCATTACTTTGAACAAGAATTCCATCCCGTACGACCCAGAGAAGCCAGGCATTACCAGCGGTATCCGCGTGGGAACCGCCGCGACAACAACGCAAGGCATGGGTGTTCCGGAGATGAAGCAGATTGGTCAGCTGATCTCTCGAGCTATAAAGGATGGCGGCGATGAGACAAAGGCGAAGGCGATTGCATCGGATGTTCACAGTCTGACTGCACGGTTCCCGGTCTATCCTCTCTAGTCCCGCTCCTTCCTTATGCGCGAATATTTATTGACCGCCACTTTGGCGGCGACGCTCTGCTTTCTGATCACGCCGTGGGTGCGGCTGGTCGCAATGAAGGCTGGCGCCTTTGTCGATCCTCGTTCGCGCGATATCCATACCGTTATTACTCCGCGCTGGGGTGGCTTGTCGATGTGGTTGGCGATGTCCATCACGTTGCTGACCGTTAGCCATCTTCCGTTGGTGGGTAAATCATTTGGTCGAGAAGCGACTGGCATCTTTCTTGCTGGCACTTTTATTATGGCGATGGGCGCGCTCGATGATCGCTATGACTTGGACGCGGTAACAAAGTTTGCGGGTCAAGCGCTCGCTGGCGGAATTCTGTTGTTGCACGGCGTCCAAATTCTCTGGTTGCCAATTAACGGAATTTTGATTTTGCCACCCAATATCGGCCAACTGCTTACTGTTGTTTTTGTGATGGTGGTCATCAACGCTATCAACTTCGTGGATGGATTGGATGGACTTGCGACCGGCATCGTTGCCATCTGCGCACTTTCGTTCTTTGGTTTTTCCTACCTGCTCGCGGTCGTCAATGGCTTTAGTCGTGCCGGTGCACCGTCGCTGATCACCGCAGTGGTGGTCGGCATGTGCGTTGGTTTTCTGCCGCACAACTTCCCGCCAGCAAAGATTTTCATGGGCGATTCTGGCGCGATGTTGCTCGGCCTGTTGCTCTCTGCCGCTGCTATTACGTTGACTGGTCAGATTGATACGAATGCCATCACCAACCAAGCCGGCAATCAGAGCGCCACATCCACCTTCTTGCCTATCCTTCTGCCTTTTACCATTTTGGCGATTCCGCTACTTGATTTAGGAATGGCGATCGTTCGCCGCCTCAAAGCAGGTCGTTCTCCATTCACGGCCGATCGCGAACACTTGCATCATCGCCTCATTGATATGGGCAATTCCCATCGTCGCACCGCTGCCATCTTGTATTCATGGACCGCGCTCTTTGCGATTCCGACTGTTGTAGCCGCCTTCGAGCCACTGTGGGTCGCTGGTCTCGTCGCGCTCGCCATTCTTGGATTCTCGCTTGCGCTGCTCCGCCCAGCGCTGAGTGGCAATCGAAATAGGCGTTCTGGGGATAAAAAAGTATTATCTGAGGCGTGAGTAATCGAGTAGTCGAAAATGAACAACGACTCTGGGTGGGCGCCTTGCTTCCCTCCAGCGCTGTTGCAATCATCGCGCTTGTGCTCTGTGCAATTCTTCGTCACAAGTCCGGTTTGCTCGGTGCACTGCTCGCGAGTGCAACCGTCATCATTTTCTTCTCGGTTCATTTGCTCATCTCAAAGATATCTACCAATCTCGATCCCATGATTACGATGGCGCTGGCCATGTTTTCGTATTTCGCCAAGGTGATCGTGATGGGCGTTTTTCTCTTATTGATTACTCGATTGACCTCACCCACCACGGTGGATCGCACCAGCTTTGGCGTCAGCGCTATCGCGATTGCGATTGCTTGGCTCGGGGGAGAGATTCGGGCATTCTTCAAACTGCGGATTCACTTGCCACTGCCGGAAAAGAAATAGGGAGCGTCATGACTGATAAGTCCGAGAACAAGAACAGCCAAGGCGGTCGCTTTGGCGCCGGAAACGAAGAGGGCGCCGCTTGGTCCATCTTCGGATACCTGATTGCCGGCCTGGTGATCTGGGGCGGAATCGGCCTCGGCTTGGACCACTGGCTGGGCACCCACTTTCTGAGCTTGGTCGGACTCCTCTTGGGCGCCGGCTCCAGCCTCTACCTGGTCTGGCTCCGCTTCGGCCGCAGATAAGTTGCCGTAAAAGTAACGACAAGCACACTCAGCGGGTTTTCATTTTTAGCCTCCTCCCAATAGGGTTCGGAGAGATTTTGCAGGGGCGGATTCCCCGCCAACTGCCCGAGGTAAGTAACAGGAGAGTGCGTGAACTCGATTCAGTTCGCTGCAGGGCCTGGCTTTCAGCCACCCAGCACCTCTGACTTCAACCTTCCACCAGCATTTGGCCACTCGCTCTATGCAACCAAGCCAATCTTCTTGGTCTTCTTCTCTGTCATCTTGATCTCCGCTTTTTTCATTGCCTCGTCACGCAAGGCAGCGGTTGTGCCGAGCAAGATGCAATTCGCAGGCGAAATGATTTACGGCTTTGTTCGTAACAACATCGGCGAAGAAATCATTGGCCATGACTTCATGCGTTTCGTGCCATTCCTTTTCACGCTCTTTACTTTCGTCATCACTAACAACGTCTTTGGCATCGTGCCGTTCTTGCAGTTCCCGGCGATGTCGCACGTCTCTTTCCCATACGTCTTGGCGATTTTCTCGTTCATCGTCTTTCACTGGGTCGGCATTAAGAAGCAGGGCCTAGGCAAGTACCTCAAGGGCATCGCATTTATGCCTGGTGTTCCAAAGGCTGTTTATATTCTGCTCACTCCGATTGAAATCGCAACCTTCTTCTTGGTTCGCCCACTTACTTTGTCACTCCGGTTGTTCGCCAATATGTTCGCCGGACACCTCCTGCTTTTGGTCTTCATCACCGGTGGCGATTACATGCTCCATGATCCACACCTCTTTATGAAGATCCTCTCGCCATTCTCGTTTGCCTTCGGCATCGGAATGTCATTCTTTGAATTTATGGTGCAGTGCCTCCAGGCCTACATCATCACCTTGTTGACGGCTCTCTTCATCGCAGGAGCGCTCGCCGACGAACATTAAGAGGCACCACCGCAGTAAAAGATTTACCCCAACAACCAGCAATAACTAAGGAAAGGCAACAAAGATGCACGGCACACTCAACCTGGTCGGTTATGGCCTATCTGCAATCGGACCTGCTATCGCAACCGGCATGATCTTCGCTGCATACATCAGCGGCGTCGCTCGTCAGCCAGAAGCTCGCAGCGTTCTCCAACCAATCGCGTTCCTCGGATTCGCCTTGGCTGAAGCGCTTGCACTGTTCGGTCTCGTTCTCGCATTCGTTCTTAAGTAATCTCGAATAACAGTAAGAGGTATAAACCACATGTTGTCATCAACATCCGCACTACTTCAGTCCGCTGAAGCAGCTGCGAACCCACTTATTCCCAAGACCGCTGAGCTCATTGTTGGCGTTATCGCCTTCGCCTTGCTCTTCTTGGTGTTGCGCTCGCGTGTTGTGCCGATGTTCGAAAAGGCATACTCAGCACGTACCGAGGCAATCCAGGGCGGTATGGAAAAAGCGGAGAAGGCACAACGTGATGCTGAATTAGCTCTGCAGCAATACACCGCTCAGCTTGCTGATGCGCGTGGCGAAGCACAGAAGATTCGTGAAGAAGCTCGTGTTCAAGGTGCGGCCATCATCGATGACCTGCGTTCCAAGGCACAAGAGGAAGCTGCTCGCATTACATCAGCAGCGGCTGCTCAGATCGAAGCGGAGCGTCAGCAAGCGATTACCTCACTTCGTACCGAAGTAGGAACTCTTGCAACTCAGCTCGCATCCAAGATTGTTGGAGAAGCGTTGGAAGACCAGGTTCGTCAATCTCGCATTGTCGACCGCTTCTTAGAGGATCTGGAGAAGAGCAAGTAATGATCGTCCTCGGTGGTAGTTCTCGTCAGTCGCTAATAGCCCTACGTGGTTCATTAGATAAAGCTCTCAATGGGCTTTCCGCTGCAGATGCTGCTGCCATTTCAGACGACCTCTTTACTGCGTTATTAGCTCTGGATGGTTCGGTCGGCCTACGCCGTGCGCTGACCGATCCATCACGAGATGCATCTTCTAAAGGTGCGTTGATTTCAGATTTGTTCGGCAGCAAGGTTGGCGCCAAGGCGTTGGCGTTGCTGGCTGATGCGGTTGCGCTTCGGTGGTCAGCCCCGTCGCAATTCGCTGACGCGATTGAGCAAATTGCAGTCGAGGCAGAGGCGAGTGCAGCAAATATTTCCGACGTGCTTGAATCAGTTCAGAATGAAATCTTTGGCTTTTCACGTCTCTTGATCGAGAACCCAGAGCTTCGCCAGGCGCTCAACACCACAGCAGATTCCGAGTCACATAAAGCCGACCTGCTGAACTCCATTTTTAAGGGCAAGTACAGCGAATACACCGTCCGCTTGTTAATCCAGGCGCTACGGGGACTTCGCGGACGTAACATCGAGCGCACCATTAACGCATATTCACATGCGGTCACGGCTCGTCGCAATCGCGTTAACGCACATATTCGTTCCAGCATCGCACTTACTGATGCGCAGAAGAGCAAGCTCAGCACCGCATTGACCAAGCAGATTGGTCAGCCGGTTCACCTCAATCTTGAGATTGATCCATCAGTTCTTGGTGGACTTTCGATTCGCTTCGCCGATGAAGTTATCGACGGAACCATTGTTAACCGTTTAGCCGAGGCAAGCAGAGCGCTTGCAGGTTGAAGTTTCTCGCTGGTCACATGCCAGCGTGATTGAGTAAGAAGGAGAGAAAGATGGCGGAACTCACGATCCGACCCGAGGAGATTCGCGACGCGCTAGCAAAGCACGTTGCCTCTTACAACCCGGGTGCAGCGGCTCGCGACGAGATCGGCACCGTAACCGAAGCTGGCGATGGCATCGCCCGTGTTGAGGGCTTGCCTTCAACAATGACCAACGAACTCTTGAAGTTCGAAAACGGTACTTTGGGTCTGGCGCTTAACCTCGACGTACGCGAAATCGGCGTTGTTATTTTGGGCGAGTTCACAGGCATTGAAGAAGGAACGACAGTTCGTCGCACAGGTGAAATTCTCTCCGTACCTGTTGGCGATGGCTTCCTTGGTCGTGTTGTTGATCCACTCGGTCGTCCTATCGACGGCAAGGGTGAGATCAAGGCTGAAGCACAGCGTGCGTTGGAATTGCAGGCACCTTCTGTAGTTCAGCGCCAACCTGTGAAGGAGCCAATGCAGACCGGCATCAAGGCGATCGACGCCATGACCGCGATTGGTCGCGGACAGCGCCAGTTGATCATCGGTGACCGTCAGACCGGTAAGACTGCGATTGCGATCGACACCATTATTAACCAGAAGGAAAACTGGAAGTCTGGCGACCCTAAGAAGCAAGTGAAGTGTATTTACGTTGCTATCGGTCAAAAGGGTTCCACCATCGCATCTGTTAAGGGCGCATTGGAAGAAGCTGGCGCGATGGAATACACCACCATCGTTGCATCACCTGCTTCAGACCCAGCCGGCTTCAAGTACTTGGCGCCATACACCGGTTCTGCAATCGGTCAGCACTGGATGTACCAAGGCCAGCATGTATTGATTATTTTTGATGATCTTTCTAAGCAAGCAGAGGCATACCGTTCGGTCTCCTTGTTGCTTCGTCGTCCACCAGGTCGCGAGGCATACCCAGGCGACGTCTTCTACTTGCACTCACGTCTGCTCGAGCGTTGCGCGAAGCTCTCTGATGAGCTCGGCGGCGGTTCAATGACTGGTCTGCCAATCATTGAAACAAAGGGAAATGACGTCTCTGCCTTTATTCCTACCAACGTAATTTCGATTACCGATGGTCAGTGCTTCTTGGAGACCGACTTGTTCAACGCGGGCGTTCGTCCTGCAATTAACGTCGGTATCTCTGTATCGCGCGTGGGTGGTTCAGCGCAGACCAAGGCAATCAAGAAGATTGCTGGCCGTCTCCGTTTGGACTTGGCTCAGTACCGCGAACTTGAAGCCTTCGCAGCTTTCGGTTCTGACCTCGACGCCGCATCTAAGCAGCAGCTGGAGCGCGGAGCTCGCATGGTTGAACTCTTGAAGCAAGGCCAGTACTCGCCTTACTCAGTAGAGCGTATGGCGGCATCAATCTGGGCCGGTACTACCGGCAAGATGGATTCAATCCCAGTCGCTGACATTCGTCGCTTTGAGTCCGAGTTCTTGGACTTCATTGCACGTGAGCGCGCATCTATCTTCGAAGTTATCTCAGCAACTCGCGAGTTGACCGATGACACCGTTGCAGCTTTGGAAGAAGCTGTTACTGCGTTCAAGGCTCAGTTCGCTGTTAGCGGGTCGAAGTAACTCATGGGTGCACAACTTCGCGTTTATCGCCGGCGCATGCGCTCGGTCAAAGCGACCAAGAAGATCACGAAAGCTATGGAGTTAATCTCTGCTTCTCGTATCGTCAAGGCGCAACAACGCGTTGCCGCATCTTCGCCATATGCTGTTGAGCTCACCCGTGCGGTTACCGCGGTTGCAACCAACAGCAGCACCAATCACATCTTGACCACGGCAGCAGAGAACCCAAAGCGCGCAGGCGTCTTGGTGATCACCGCTGATCGCGGTATGGCTGGCGCGTATTCCAACGCGGCAATTAAGGAAGCAGATATCTTGATGGATTCCATCAAGGCCCGCGGCTTGCAACCAATCCCATTCTTGGTCGGTCGCAAGGCTGTGAACTACTACCGATTCCGCAACCGTGCATTTGCAGCGTCCTGGACTGGATTCTCGGATAACCCTTCTTATGCCAACGCGGTTGAAGTTTCCCAGGCTTTGATTGAGGCGTTCGTTGCCGAGACCGGCGAGGGACTTGCTGGTGTGGATGAGCTTCACGTGGTCTATACCGAGTTCAAATCAATGATCACTCAGACTCCAATTGCATCACAACTTCTTCCATTGGTATCTGCTGAGACCGAAACCAAGCACGAAGGCTTGTTGCCGATGTATGAGTTTGAGCCAAACGCTGGCGAAGTCCTCAGCGCACTGTTGCCTCGCTATGTTCAAGCGCGCGTTTTTAACGCACTCTTGCAATCAGCAGCATCCGAACACGCGGCTCGTCGCCGCGCGATGAAGTCAGCAACTGACAATGCTGATGAGCTCATTAAGTCTTTAACCCGTCTTGCAAACGCGGCTCGTCAGGCCGAAATTACTCAAGAAATCAGTGAAATCGTGGGCGGCGCAGACGCGCTTGCCTCAGCTAGCGCAGGGAGCGAATGATGTCCAACTCATCAACAGGTAAGGGTCGCGTTGCACGCGTCATCGGACCGGTCGTCGACATTGAATTTCCGTCGGACGGCATGCCCGAGATCTTCAACGCCCTTCACGTCGATGTCACACTAGCTGGCGAGAAGCGCATGCTGACGCTAGAAGTAGCGCAGCACATTGGCGATAACCTCGTCCGTGCGATTTCGATGCAACCTACTGACGGCATGGTTCGCGGTGCAGAAGTAACCGACACCGGTGCTCCTATCTCCGTACCAGTCGGCGACGTCACTAAGGGTCACGTCTTTAACACCCTCGGCGAATCACTCGACGTGCCAACCTCATCTTTGGATATCAAGGAGCGCTGGCCAATTCACCGCACAGCTCCTGCCTTCGATCAGCTCGAGTCCAAGACCGAGATGTTCGAGACTGGTATCAAGGTTATTGACCTGCTCACACCATATGTTCGTGGTGGAAAGATCGGCCTCTTCGGTGGCGCCGGCGTAGGCAAGACCGTTTTGATTCAGGAAATGATTTATCGCGTAGCTGAAAACTTCGGTGGTGTATCTGTATTCGCCGGCGTCGGTGAGCGTACTCGTGAAGGTAACGACCTCTTCTTGGAAATGACCGAGACTGGCGTTATCAACAAGACCGCATTGGTCTTCGGTCAGATGGATGAGCCACCTGGCACGCGTCTTCGCGTTGCACTTTCTGCTTTGACCATGGCGGAGTACTTCCGCGATGTGCAGAAGCAGGACGTGCTCTTGTTCATCGACAACATCTTCCGCTTTACCCAAGCAGGTTCAGAAGTATCAACACTTCTTGGCCGTATGCCATCTGCCGTGGGTTACCAGCCAACTTTGGCCGATGAAATGGGCCAGTTGCAGGAGCGCATTACCTCAACCCGTGGTCACTCGATTACATCGATGCAGGCAATTTATGTTCCTGCCGATGACATCACTGACCCAGCTCCACACACCACCTTCGCCCACTTGGATGCAACCACCGTGTTGTCTCGTCCAATCTCCGAGCTCGGTATCTACCCAGCCGTAGATCCATTGGACTCGACTTCTCGTATCTTGGATCCTCGTTACATCGGCGAGCACCACTTCCGTGTTGCTAACCGCATCAAGCAGATTCTTCAGCGCTACAAGGACTTGCAAGACATCATTGCAATTCTTGGTATCGATGAACTCTCTGAAGAAGACCGTATCTTGGTAGGTCGCGCTCGTCGTATTCAGCGCTTCTTGTCACAGAACACCTTCGTGGCAAAGGTCTTTACCGGTATCGACGGTTCATTCGTTCCATTGTCAGAGACCATCGCAGCGTTCGAAGCGTTGGCTGACGGAAAGTATGACCACATCCCAGAGCAGGCATTCTTCATGTGCGGCGGTCTCGAAGACGTCGAGAAGAAGGCTGCCGAGCTCGCAGCGTCAACTAAGTAGTAGGTAAGGTTAAAGATTCATGGCCGATAACCTCGTCGTCGAAGTAGTCTCACCAGAGAAGCGCGTCTGGTCGGGCGAAGCCACCATGGTTTCTGCTCGCACCCTTGAGGGCGATCTCGGCATTCTGCCGGATCACGCTCCGCTCCTTGGTGTACTCCTCGATGGGGTTGTCACCGTGAAGGCCGCGGATGGCAGCAACAATGAATTCACCATCAACGGCGGCTTTATCTCTGTATCGAATAACCGAGTATCAATCCTCGGCGAGAGCGCATAGCCGCTCCCTTCTCTAGCTTTAAATACGCTCCACATTTGCGCCGAGCGCGCACAAAGCTTCTGCAAAACCAGGGAAGCCACGATCAATATGGAACGCATCCTCAACAATTGTTTCGCCATCAGCAACAAGTCCGGCAAGCACTAAACCCACACCCGCACGAATATCCGTCGCGACTACTGGTGCGCCAGATAACTGAGTGACACCCTTGATTGAAGCGTGGTGACCTTCTACGTGAATATCAGCGCCTAACCGGCCGAGTTCATTCACAAACATAAAGCGACCTTCAAAGACATTCTCGGTCACGATGGAATTGCCGTCAGCGGTGGCGTTCATGGCAATAATCATCGGCTGCAAGTCGGTCGGGAAACCAGGGTAGGGAAGCGTTGCTACATCAACCGCGTGCGCGCGCGATTCCATACGGACTCGGAATCCATCTTCAGCCGTAGTGATGATTGCGCCTGCGCTCGTTAGCTTTTCGAAGGGGATCTCGAGGTGATCAGGATTAGCGCCGCGCACGGTGATATCTCCTTGAGTGATAGCGGCAGCGAATGCCCAGGTGCCGGCGATGATGCGATCAGGCAATGTGGCGTGATCCGCAGGATGCAATTTCTCCACGCCTTCGATCGTGATCGTGGATGTGCCCAGCCCAGAAATTTTTGCACCCATGGCATTGAGGAATTCCCCGACATCAACGACATCTGGTTCGCGCGCAGCGTTATCAATCACGGTAGTGCCCTTAGCCAAGACCGCTGCGGTCATGACGTTCTCGGTTGCGCCAACAGATGGAAAATCTAAATCGATACGCGCTCCGGTCAAACCATTCGGCGCCTTTGCGACAACAAAGCCATGCTCAATCTTTGCGGTTGCGCCCAGCGCTTCGAGACCACGAATATGTAGGTCGAGTGGACGCGGACCAATCGCGTCGCCACCAGGCAAAGCAACTTCGGCTTCGCCAACTCGAGCGACGAGTGGACCCAAAACATTGATGGAGGCGCGCATCTTGCGCACCAGGTCATAATCCGCGCGATGCAGTGGTGCTGCGGGCACGGTGATAGAGACCGCAGATCCAGTGTGAGTAACCGTGCAGCCCATTCGGGTCAATAGGTCAGACATGATTTCCACATCGGCGATATCTGGGACGTTCGAAATCGTGAAGGTGCCTTCGGCCAACAAGGTGGCCGCCATCAATTTCAGGACCGAATTCTTTGCTCCGCCCACGTGAACTTCGCCGAGCAGCCGGCCGCCGCCGATGATGCGGAATTTGTCGCTCATCAGGCACCTATCCATTCGGCTCGTGGGTTGAATTCATCTAACTCGAAGTAATCCGAGTGGTCGTATCGTACCCAGTGAAATAGGCTCACCCCATGGTTAATCTGACGCGTATCTATACAAAAACTGGCGATGACGGCACAACGGCTCTGGGGGATATGAGCCGAACCTCGAAAAATGACCCACGACTCGAGGCCTATGCCAACGTCGATGAGGCGAACTCCAGCATTGGTGTTGCGCTAGCGCTCGGTCAGATTACCGACGAAGGCGTCATTAAATTACTCGTCCGGATTCAAAACGATCTCTTCGACGTCGGCGCAGATCTATGCACCCCGGTTGTTGACGAGCCAAAGATTGAGCCGCTTCGCGTTCTTGAATCACAGATCACGTATCTGGAAGAACAAATCGATAAGTACAACGCAAGCCTCACCGAGCTTCGTAGCTTTGTGCTTCCATCTGGAACACCAGCCTCAGCTTTGCTCCACGTTTCGCGCACGGTTGTGCGTCGGGCAGAACGAAGCACCTGGCACGCGATCCACTCTTTTGGCGCTGGCGTTAACCCATTGACTGCAAAGTATTTGAACCGTTGTTCAGATCTGCTCTTCGTTCTCGCGCGTTACTTGAATAAAGAAGCGGGCGATCAGCTCTGGGTTCCCGGCGCTAACCGTTAATTATTTACTGGGGTAAGCAACGTAAATATTGTCAGGAATCTGTGCCGGTACTTTTGCTCCGCTAGATTTTGACCAACAGAGCGCTCTGGTCGGAACGACTCGATCGCCGGTTGTGATTGGAACCGGGCTTACTAAGTAATTAGTGATGACCTGCTTCACTGCGGTGCTTGGTGCGAATGTCTGTAAGGTGCCGCGAATGATGGTGTTCGTCGTGCTGGTGTCAACTAAACCGTAAAGCGTGGAATCAATCTCCCACCAGTCACAACCTGTCTCGGAGCCCAACTGCACCACACCACAGCTCTGCTCCTTGCAGGTTTGTGAATCTTTGTAGAGCGCAGAATCGGTGGTGACGAGCGAAATCGCGTTCGCCAAGGCCGACGCCGACACTTTGTAATTGATATAGACACCTTGTTGGCCATAGAAATTGACCGGCGGCCAGATGGCTGGTGGCAAAGGAATTGGCTTTACGTATTTGCGCTTGTAAACCCGGCGCACGTACCGCTTCTTCGCTGTGGATTTGGCGGCTGGTTTGGCAGCTGGCTTAGCGGCTGGTTTAGCCACAGTGGGGAGTAGTCCTGACTTAGCGGTTGATTTTGTAGTCGGCTTAGCCGACGGCTTCGCCGTTGTAGCGACAGCAATACCGCCATGGGTAATGAGTAGCACCGCAAAAACGGCACAGAGTGCTTTGCGCATTACTTATCGGACCACTTAAAGGAGCGGGTAGCCCACAACGTTCCGATGACTGTCCATACACCGAGGATGATCGCAATCTTTGGAATCTCCCATGAATGTGCGGGTTCCTTCATGGCGAAGGTATTCGGGAGAAAGACCGAACGCATGCCCTGTGTCAGCCATTTCAAGGGAAAGAGTGCTGCGAACTGTTGCATCCACGAAGGCAGACTCGAGAAAACAAAGAAGACTCCGCTGAGGAATTGAAGAACAATGACAATCGGCGAAACAACGGCGGAGGCGCCACGGCCGGTCTTAGGGATAGACGAGAATGCAATGCCTAAGACGGTGGAACAGATGCTTCCCAAGATGACCAACCAACCAAAGCGAATCCAACGATCTGCGGTGGTGGGCAAGTGCAATCCAAAGAAGAGTCGGCCGGCCACAATCAGGATTGAGACCTGGAAGACCATCGATGCAGTAACAACAATCGATTTTCCGATGAAGTAAGAAATCGGTGACATCGGGGTTCCACGCAATCGCTTGAGTGCACCAAAGTCACGTTCAATCGGAATCATGATGGCGAGCTGTTGAAAACCAGTATTGACCAATCCAGAGGCAACCATGCCGGCCACAAAGTATTGCGAGAAGCTGACGCCAGGTGCGATGTTGTTCTTAAAGACCGAGCCAAAAATAAAGAGCAAAAGAACTGGAAAGAACAATGTGAAGACGACGGATTCGCGTTGTCGCAGGAACATCTTGATTTCGATACCGCCGCGAGCGATGCCAACCTTGAGAATCGAAGGGTTCTTCATCAGAGTTGACCAATCATTGAGAGGTAAATGTCTTCCAGAGATGGGCGCGTGACGAGGAGCTCTTCGACGTGACCCAGTCGCCCCGAAAGTTTGACGACTTCAGCAGCGGGGTCCGCTGATTCAAGGCGCTGTGGCACACCATTTTCTACCCACGATACAACCGCCAACGCTTGGTGGCGTCCGCCCAGTGTCTGAGGTGTTGCCACTTCAACGATACGACCATCAGTGATGACCGCGACCCGGTCAGCGAGCGCTTCTGCTTCATCGAGATAATGTGTGGTCAGCACAATCGTTGTTCCAGACGCCCGCAACGAACGGATCAAATCCCAAAATACGCGCCGCGCCTCTGGATCAAAACCGGTGGTGGGTTCGTCTAGAAAGAGGATGTCAGGCGTTCCAATAATCCCCAAAGCAACGTCTAATCTACGTCGCTGTCCGCCCGAGAGCGAGAGGACTTTCGCGTCACGCTTCTCAGTCAAGCCAACCGATTCAATTACTGATTCTGGCTCTTTTGGGGTCGCGTAATACTTGGCGAAATGGGAGACGCTTTCATAGACCGTTAAATCCGCAACATCGTTCGTTGATTGCAGGACAATTCCGATTCGGTTACGCCACTCACGATTATCGTGGCCCAGCTCGCCTGGGTCTTGGCCCAGTACTGATACCTCGCCCGCGTCTCGATTTCGATAGCCCTCGAGGATTTCTACCGTCGTTGTCTTTCCGGCGCCGTTGGGCCCCAGAATCGCGAAGATCTCGCCTGCCTTGATCTGCAGGTCGATTCCATCGACAGCAACCTTAGTTCCAGCTTTGGTTGTGTAGCTCTTTCGAAGGCCACGGACATCAATGGCGAGTTCGGATGAGCTTTGCATGGTCACATCTTGCCATCTAACTTAGAATTGCGTCATGAGCCCGCGTAGAAATCACCCTCCTAAGCGAGGCAAGGGCAACGGCGGAGCGAAAAATTCTGGTGATTCTCAGGAAGAACGTGACTTCAATCTCGGATACGAGACGATTGAGGAACATCCCGATGGTGATTACCGTGTCCGCCGAATAACCGGCTCCAGCTCGACGAAACCGTATCGCTGCCCGGGTTGTGATCAGTTAATACCAACCGCGACTCCTCATACCGTCGCATGGCTGGACGATGACATCGAGAGTCGTCGCCATTGGCATAACGCGTGTTGGGCCAAGAAAAATGACCGCAAGCCGCGAACCGAACGAACTCGGAACGCTCCGCGCTACTAGCCTTTTAGTCAGCGTTGGTTAACCAAGACCTTTGCTATGCAGGAGCTTGACCATCTTTTTGATGAAGCTATCTGCAAACTTGGTTCGCTTGAAGGTCGTGAAGGCAATCGGAATTGCAAAGATTTCTTTCACAATTGTGCGGGGATAGGTGAACTCCAGAAGGCCTTCTGGCCCATGAATGCGACCGTAACCACTGTCTTTTACGCCGCCGAACGGCACAGCAGCAATTGCGGCAAAGGCGATAACTGAGTTGATAGAGACCATGCCGGTCTGCAACCGTGAAGCAATCTTTCGGCCGCTTCGCTTTGACCAGACTGATGCCCCCAGGCCGTAACTGGTGGCATTCGCCAATCGAATCGCTTCATTAATATCGGCGACGCGATTGATAGTGAGGGTTGGCCCAAAGGTCTCTTCGGTAATAGCGGTTGAGCTTTGATCAACATCCAACATGATGACCGGCTGCACATAGCGCTCGGTCACAGATTCAGGTCCACCAACAAGGAATTTTGCTCCATGCTCTTTGGCGTCGTTGATGTGACTTGCAATTACACCAAGCTGGGAGGGCATTGTCGCGGGGCCGTAGTTTCCCGACGGGCCAGCGCTAATTGATTTCGCTAGTGCGGTTATTTCGGCGATGAATTCATCGGCGACGTGGTTCACCACATAGACCCGTTCAGCGCCGATACATGTTTGGCCGGCGTTAGACATTGCTGACCAGAGGGCGTATTCGGCTGCCTTCTTCACATTGGCATCGGCGGCGACAATGACTGGATCTTTACCGCCGCATTCCAGAACGACCGGGACCATTCGTTCGGCACATGAAGCCGCAACCTTCTTGGCGGTGCGAGTAGAACCAGTGAAGGAGACCTTGTTGACCGCGCTCTGCGTCAACGCGCGACCGGTCTCAGGCAGGCCAGTCACGACCGTAAAGAGGTGCTCGACTGGTGTGACTTCATCAAATGTCTCTTGCAAGAACATTGCCACACCCGGAGTGAACTCACTTGGCTTGAAAACAACGGCGTTCCCGGCGGCAAGTGCGTAAGCAATTGAACCCATTGGTGTAAAGACTGGATAGTTCCAAGGTCCGATTACGCCAACAACGCCCAGCGGAACCCGTTCTACTCGCGAGCTGACATTGAACATTAATAGACCTGAGGGACGACGTTGCGGTGCAAGAACCTTTGCAGCGTTGCCGGCCGCCCAACCGAGATGTCCGATCGCGAGCGTTGCCTCAAGTGTTGCATCGCTCAGAGGCTTGCCGGTTTCCTGCGCGATGGTCGCGGCGAGTGCATCAAGATTTTTGGTGAGCACTGTTCCCCAAGCCTTCAAGACAGTCTTGCGACGTGCCGCACCTAAGTTCTGCCAGAGGATGGCTGCTTGTTTGGCAGCAGCAACTGCAGCATCGACTTCGGCGGCACTCGTATTACGATATCGCGCAATCTCGGTGCCAGTCTTGGGATCGAAGCTGGCGAAGGTTGAATCCGCAGAAGCGGCTGAAATAGCAGGCTGGTCCGTAATGGTCATTTCCTAAGACTAAACTTATTTCGTGTCAGAGTTAATACGCCCCAGCACAATTTTGCCCGCGATTCGCAAGCCCTTTAGCTTCCGTACGCAGGACGGACTGACCTTGATTGGCGAGGTTGCCACACCGGAAGGCGTACGAACCGGTTCAATCCTCTGCCTTCATCCACTACCCACCGCCGGGGGAATGATGGATAGTCACATCTATAAGAAGGCGGCAAATCGTCTGCCGGCGATGGCGGGCATTGAAGTCATACGCTTCAACACTCGCGGAACATCCAGCGAACAAGGAAGCAGCGAAGGCGAATTCGGTGCTGGTGATACAGAGGTTCATGATGTTGAGGCCGCTATTAATTATTGTTTTAGCGAGCTCAAAGTCGAGAAGTTGTGGGTCGTCGGATGGAGCTTTGGAACCGATCTTGCACTTCGTCACGCGCGCGACCCACGTGTTCAGGGGCTCATTCTCCTCAGCCCACCATTGCGCACGACGCAACCAATGGACCTTGAGTTTTGGGCAAAGGATGGCCGTCCCATTACTGCGCTCATTCCGGAACATGATGATTATCTAAAGCCAGATGCTGCGCGCATGGCCTTCGCGAAAGTTCCTCATATGGATCTCATTGCAGTGGACGAAGCAAAACATCTCTGGGTAGGGGAGCCATCGGTCTATCGAGTGTTGAGCGAAATCACTCAAGTGGTTGCGCCAGAACGGTTGCCGCTTCCAACGGAGATTTAGTTAAGACTGATCCGCCCGCGGATAAACAACCTCATCCATAATAAGCAAGACCGCAGCAGCCATCGGTACCGCGAGAATTCCGCCGACTAGTCCCAGCAAGCTGGTCCCCACTAACGCAGCGATGATAGTTACCAAACCAGGTAGCGAGAGCGACTTGCGCATAATGCGCGGCATGATCAGATAATTTTCAATCTGGACATAAACCAAGTAACAGATAAAGGCAATCAGCGCGGTCAGCGGCGATTTAGTGAAAGCAATAATTGTGACAACGGTGATTCCGAGCAGGTGACCGATCAGAGGAATTAATCCACATAAAAAGACCAACATCGCCAGCGCAGTCGCGTAAGGGATTCGCAGTGAAAGTCCAAGTATCAGCGCGAATATGCCCGCGAAGAACGCAACCGTTGCTTGGCCACCCACGAAGGCGCCGATCCGGAAAATAATGGCGTCGCTCAACTTAGCAACTCTTTCACGGCGCGAAGCAGGGACCAGGCGATATCCGACTTGGGTGACCTTAGGCAATGATGCAAGGAAATATAGAGTCAGTACCAGAATTGTCAGCGCCGAGATTGCGCCCGAGACAACAGCTTTGCCGACGCCGATGACGCCACCAAAGGCGTTCATGACTAGTTGACCATTCTTTACAGATGCGCTGATTTTCTTCTGTAGCGAATCAATAATCCCATAGTGGGTATTCAAATTATTCAGAAATGAATTGTGCTTGAGGTCCGAGACCAATTGCGGAGCGTTCTTGATCAAGGAATTCGCTTGATTAATCGCCGGCGGAATCGCAACAGCGGCAAAGATGCCAACTACCGCCAGGACGATGGCGACAATTGCGCCGACGGCTAATCCGCGGGTAAGGCCTCGACGTTGGAAGAATTTTACGGCTGGATCTAATCCGGCTGCCAAGAAGAGTGAGACGACAATCAAGACAAAGACCTGGCTGGCTGATGCCAGCGCTCGAAGCAGCGTGATGGAGCAGACGCCACCAGCGGCTACCAAGAAACCAAAGTAGAAGGGATGCGAACGATCGAGCGGTTCCCCGAGTGACCCCAAATCTTCTGGAGCCTTAACTTTTGCCGCCTTCTTTATCCGCTTGGTTATTGCCATTCTGGAATTTTAGCGCCCACATTCTGACAACCACTAGAATTAGCGCATGAGTGGGCTACGAATAACCGGATTAGCTGAAGAGATGGCCTCTTTAGCTCGGTTGCCGTGGTCAAAGCCGCTAGAAGAGTGGCCAGAGGATGAATCGCTGACCTCAATGCGAGGAATCTCGCGTCACGTGGTTCGGCTTGTGCGAGCCGCACCCGATGCCGAAGAGGTTTATGCGGTTAAAGAGACTGTTCCGGAATTTGCGAACCGCGAATACACAACGCTGCGCGAGCTCAACGCTCGACTTGCGCCTTCGGTGGAACCAGTGGCCGTCATTGACGGTCGCCTGAATGATGCGGGAGAGCCGTTGCCGACCGCGTTGGCTACGAGATACCTGCCATATTCCTTGCCTTATCGCGTCATTCTCTCCGGCACCGTCACACCTTTTGAAATCGAAAATATGGCGAGCGCACTCGCACTCTTGTTGGTGCGACTTCATTTGCTCGGCTTCTGGTGGGGTGATTGTTCGCTCTCAAACACTTTATTCCGTCGCGACGCCGATCAATTTGCGGCATATCTCGTGGATGCCGAGACCGGCGAATTTCAGAACCATCTCAGCGATGGCCAACGCGAGCATGACCTAGAAATCGCGCTCTTCAACGTTGCAGCCGAGCTCGATGACTTGGCACATGCGGGAGTTTTGTTTCCGGGCCTGGATCCGATTCGTGCCAGCGAAGCTGTTATTCGTCGATACCGCCGACTCTGGAAGATGTTGAAGGAACCACAAATTCTCGATCCGAACGATCGCCACGCGGTGGAGAAGGCGATGCGTAGCTTGCAAGATCTCGGTTTTGCGGTTGAAGAGGTAGAGATTGCGATAGACGGCGACAAGGGTGCGCTGAAGTTCTCGCCGAAGTTGGTAGCCGCTGGATACCACCAGAACCGCCTCTTTCAATTAGTGGGCATCACGGTAGAAGAGTTGCAGGCAAAGCGCATGCTCGCATCATTCGATCGATTCCGCGGTCGCGAACCCAAGCCGTTACCGCCAATCGAGGATAGCGCGCGTCGTTGGTACAACGAGGTCTATTTGCATACCGTTAATCAGGTACCAGATGAGTTTCGTGGTCGGGTTGAACCAGCGCAGATGTTCCACGAAATCTTGGAGCATCGTTGGTACTTAGGCGAGCAAGCCGGACACGATTTGGGATTAGCGCACGCCACCGTGGATTACATGACAAATATTTTGCCGTTCCGGACTGAGTACGGAGTTGAGGTGGCTCAATGAGCAACGCTTCTAATCCATTTAACTCGGTTCCTAAGAATTTTGCGCGAGCCGTCGATCTCTCTACGTTGGGAAAGCCAGCAGTAGCGGCGCCACAAGCAGGAGTCGTTATCACGCAAGACAATCTGGTGAACGAACTTTTGCCGCTCACGCATCAGATCGTCGCAATCATCATCTGTTGGTCACAACGGAGTCCGGAATCAGTGAAACTCGTTGAACTGCTCGGCGAGTTGCAGAAGGCTGATGTATCGCCGGACGGACAACCGCGCTGGATTCTAGGAACAGTGAATGTTGACGCGGAAGCACCTTTGGCGACCGCGCTTCAGGTCAAAGCTGTTCCATTTGCGCTTGCGATCATTCAGGAACAGATGGTTCCACTCTTTGAAACAATTCCGACGCCAGATCAAGTGAAATTGGTTATTCAGAAAGTACTGACCCTGGCTGCAGAGCGTGGCGTGGGGGAAGCGCCAGAAGTAAGTCTGGCTGCTGCACCTGCCGAAGTAGCGCCTGAGCCAGAAGAGCTAGAAGCGATATCGGCCATCGAGGCTGGCAATTTTGCAGTGGCAGTTGCTGCATATAAAAAATGGATTGCTCGTGCGCCACAAGAACCCATTGCGAAGCTGGGCTTGGCCCAGGCGGAGTTACTCCAACGCATCGATGGCGTTGACTTAGACGGTGCGATTAAGAAAGCAGATGAAGATGCAGCGAACCTTGCCGTCCAGCTTTTGGCGGCGGACGCTGCGATTGCGATGGGGGATTATCAAGGCGCCTTCGACCGATTGATTCGCACGGTGAAGCTGAGCGCTGGCGACGACAAGAAGGCCGCTCGTGAACATTTGTTACAGCTTTTCAATCTCGTCGATTCAAACGACCCAGAACTTGGTCCAGTAATAGTAAAAGCGCGCCAGCAATTAGCTAGCGCGCTCTACTAGTTCTTTAGTAGTTCAAAATTCTGGAATCAACCAGAACCTTCGGTGTTGCCAGGATCAGCAGCTTTCACATCATGAATGCGGTACTTCTCGAGCGCTTCACGAACGGTCTTTGATTTAACTTCGCCATTTGCGGCAAGCTGCGAGAGCGTTGCGACGACGATGGATTCAGCATCGACCTTGAAGTGGCGACGGAGCGCACCGCGAGTATCAGACATTCCGAAGCCGTCGGTGCCCAGCGAGTAGAACTCGTTAGGGACCCATGGCGCAATCTGATCCTGCACACTGCGCATGAAGTCAGAGACCGCGACAACCGGACCGTCGTAGCCCTGCAATTTCTTGGTGACATACGCGGTGCGCAGGTCGTCGGGATTGAGCAGGTTGTGACGATCGACCGCAAGGCCATCGCGACGTAGCTCGTTCCATGAGGTGACCGACCAGACGTTTGCAGCGACATCCCATTCGTCGGCCAATAGCTGCTGCGCCTTAAGCGCCCAGTTCATTGCAACGCCCGATGCCAAGAGCTGGACCTTCTTCTTGCTCTTGTGGATTGATGGTGCGTAGAGATAGATACCGCGGAGCAAACCATCAACATCGAGGTTGGCTGGCTCGGCTGGTTGCGCGTATGGCTCGTTATAAACGGTCATGTAGTAGTAAATATTTTCACTGTTCTCGCCATACATGCGGCGCAGTCCATCCTTGACGATCCGGCCGACTTCGAACGCGAAGGCTGGGTCATACGCGACAACGGCCGGGTTGGTCGATGCCAACAAGAGTGAGTGACCATCTTCGTGTTGCAGACCTTCACCGTTCAAAGTGGTGCGACCAGCAGTCGCTCCGAGCACGAAGCCACGCGCCATCTGATCGGCGGCTGCCCAGAAGGCATCGCCCGTGCGTTGGAATCCGAACATCGAATAGAAGATGTAAACCGGAATCATCGGCACATCGTGCGTGCTGTAAGAAGTTCCGACAGCAGTGAACGACGCCGTTGAACCCGCCTCGTTAATTCCTTCGTGCAATATCACGCCCGACGTCGATTCCTTGTACGAGAGAATCAACTCGCGGTCAACGGATGTATATCGCTGGCCATGTGGTGAGTAAATCTTGAGTGATGGGAAGAGCGAATCCATACCGAAGGTACGAGCCTCATCCGGGATGATCGGCACGAAGTGCTTGCCGATGCCCTCATCCTTAAGCAGATCCTTCAAGAGGCGAACAAAGGCCATGGTGGTCGCAACTTCTTGCTGACCAGAACCGCGAACCACTGATTCGTATGCTGAATCTGCTGGTTGTGGCAGTGGCTTTGATTCTTTACGGCGAGTAGGAACAGAGCCGCCGAGCTTCGAGCGACGTTCCATCATGTACTTGTACTCAGGTGAGTCAACGCCTGGGTGGTAGTACGGAGGCAACTTCGCATCTAGATCTTCATCCTTGATGGGAATCTGCAAGGTGTCGCGGAAGCCCTTCAGGTCTTCGAGCGTCATCTTCTTCATCTGGTGTGTTGCGTTACGAGCCTCGAAGTGCGAGCCAAGTGTCCAGCCCTTAATAGTCTTAGCAAGAATGACGGTTGGACGACCCTGATGTTCGGTCGCTGCCTTATAGGCGGCGTAGAGCTTGCGATAATCATGACCGCCACGCTTGAGCGCCCAAATCTTTTCATCGCTCCAGTCCGCAACCATTGCTGCGGTGCGTGGATCGCGGCCAAAGAAGTTTTCGCGCACATACTTGCCGCTCTCGGCCTTAAATGTTTGGTAGTCGCCATCGGTGGTGCGGTTCATGAGTTCAAGAAGTGCACCGTCGCGATCCTTAGCGAGCAGCTCGTCCCATTCGCGTCCCCAAATAACCTTGACGACATTCCAGCCAGCACCAGTAAAGATAGATTCCAACTCCTGAATGATCTTGCCGTTACCGCGGACTGGGCCATCGAGACGTTGCAAGTTACAGTTAATAACAAATGTGAGATTATCTAAACCTTCGCGCGCCGCAAGGCTAAGTGCGCCCAATGTCTCTGGCTCGTCGGTCTCGCCATCACCCAAGAATGCCCAGACGCGCTGATCGCTCGTGTCCTTGAGACCACGGCCATGCATGTAACGGTTGAAACGTGCTTGATAAATTGCGTTGATCGGACCAAGACCCATGGAAACAGTTGGGAACTCCCAGAAGTCTGGCATCAAACGTGGGTGCGGATACGAAGACAATCCGCCTCCTTCATGCGAGAGTTCTTGGCGGAAGCCATCCATCTGATGTTCCGTGAAGCGGCCTTCCATAAATGCACGCGCATACATGCCAGGCGAAGCGTGGCCTTGGAAGAAAATCTGATCTCCGCCGCCTGGGTGATCCTTGCCGCGGAAGAAGTGATTAAAACCAACTTCGTAGAGCGCAGCCGATGAGGCGTAAGTAGAAATATGTCCGCCTACTCCAACGCCAGGGCGTTGTGCGCGGTGCACCATGATGGCGGCGTTCCAACGGATATATGCACGGATGCGACGCTCGAGCGCTTCGTCGCCAGGGAATGATGGTTCGAGCGCAGGTGGAATCGAGTTGATGTAATCGGTTCCCTTGAGAGCAGAGACGCCAATATTGCGTTCGTGCGCACGTTGCATCATCGACAACATCAGGTAGCGGGCGCGAAC
>CAJAEK010000041.1 GCA_903938735.1 uncultured Actinomycetes bacterium
CACTCGAATCTGGTGGGTGCGACCGGTCTCTAGTTCAATTTCCAAGAGCGAGACGGATGGAAAAAATTCCAGCGCGGTGTAATGCGTGATGCTTGGCTTGCCATCGGCGACGACCGCAAAGCGATAGTCCTCACGTGGATGACGATCAATGGGCGCATCGATTGTGCCTTGCGATGGATCCATATGTCCTTGAACCATTGCGTGATAAATCTTATCGACGCTTCGATCGCGAAACTGTTGTTTCAAACTTGTGTATGCCTTCTCATTTTTTGCCACCACCATCAGCCCTGATGTGCCAACATCGAGGCGATGCACAATCCCCTGGCGCTCTGCCGCGCCGCTTGTCGACACCGTGTAGCCAGCCGCAACGATTGCACCAATAACGGTGGCGCCTTTCCAGCCAGGACTTGGATGGGCAGCAATTCCAACCGGCTTATCAATAACAATTACATCGTCATCATCAAAGACGACGGTCATTCCCTCGGCCGGTGTGGGCTGAAGCGATGGCGGCGCTTTCGGTTCCGGCATCAAGATTTCCACCATGTCTCCGGCGTGTACCCGATCGGATTTCCCTAACGGCTTGCCCGCCTTGGTCACTTCTCCAGCATCCATCAATTCGACGACTACAGAACGAGAAAGTCCAAGCAAGCGGGCCAATGCAGCGTCGGCGCGCTCGTTCTCTAATCCGTCAGGAATGGCGATGTATTTGGATTCGCGCGCGGTGCTCATGTTTCAGTACGGCCTTTCACGGGCGAGATATTTCGAAGAACCAAGGCGGCAATCAATATCGCACTGCATACGATAGCGGAGTCAGCTAGGTTGAAATTCGGCCAAGCCGGAAGCTTGATCCAATCGGTAACGCGGCCGCTAAAGAAGAAGCGATCGCTGAGATTGCCCGCGATTCCGCCCATCATGAGACCTACTGCCACTCCCCAAGCCGGTGAAACCAACCGGGTCGTCCACGCAATAAGAAAGAGGAGTACTGCGGTGGAGAGAATTGTAAAAATTAACGCATGGCCATTACCCAGGCTGAAGGCAGCACCTTGATTGAAGGCAAGCTGCAATTCGAGGAAGCGACCGAGCACATGAACGATATTCGGCGACAGGTGATGTCGGGCGAGATTTTTTGAGAGCAGATCTGCGATAAAAACCAAGCTAGCCAGAATGTAGCTGCGCCGTTGAGGTGAAGCGAACGTTAGCGTCGCTCCTCTTTTTGCTTACAGACCATGCACAAAGTTGCGCGTGGGAAGACCTGAAGGCGTGCTTTGCCGACTGAATTGCCACATTCTTCACAGCGACCGTACGACTTGCCATCAATTCGCTCGAGTGCGCGCTCTGTCTGCAACACCATGTCGCGTGCGTTATAGACCAACGACATTTCGTGCTCGCGTTCAAATGTCTTTGTTCCAGCATCGGCCTGATCATCTCCGGCGCCAACACCAGCGGCAGAAATTAAATCTTCCATCTCGCTTTCGGTCTCGGCGAGTTCTGCCCGAAGGCGGACCAAATCCTTTGCGAGTTCTGCCCGAACGGCTTTCAATTCAGCGGCGGTCCATGGATCTTCGCCGTCCGCTACAACGAGTGGCGCAGGTGCGCTCTTGATTGGCTTAAGACCAGCACCCTTCTTGGTTGTCTTCGTTGGGCGTGGTGGTGGCGTCATCTGAAGTCGACGTTCTTCAACAACAACCTCTGGACCAGCATTTACTTCGCGCGGTGTGACGGTGATGGTGGTTGAATCGCCCTTGGTGGTCTGCTGTAACTTCGCAGGAAATGGCTTGCCAGGAAGTTTTTTAGCTGGCTTGGCGAGTGAAGGTTTAACAATATTTGGCGAGCGCCCGGTGGTCGCTTTCTTGGCAGCAACCTTCTTAGCTGGAGCTTTTTTGGCAGGAACCTTCTTGGCCGGTGCCTTTTTTGCAGGAGCCTTTTTTGCAGGAGCCTTTTTCGCTGGCGCCTTCTTGGCCGCTACTTTCTTGGCTGCGACTTTCTTCGCTGGGCTCTTCTTTGTGGCCACAATTCCCCCGGTACTTGTTCTTACTAGTTCTTACTGGCTCTACCTGAGCAAGTCTTCCTGACTAGCTCTACCCGCGTTCTCGGACTAGCTCTACCCGCGTTCTCGGTAAGAGCGGAATCCTAGCGCCGAATGCCGTTTGGCTTACGCACGATAGACTCGGACCATGTCTGAGTCTGGCGCGCCACGCGTACTTGCCCCACAAATCGACCTGCCAGCGGTCGAACACCAGATTCTCAGCTTCTGGGAGACGCAGGATATTTTCAAGAAGTCGGTCGACGCCCGCGAAGGCGCTGCGAATTGGACCTTCTTTGAAGGCCCGCCAACCGCTAACGGAATGCCTGGCACGCACCATATTGAAGCTCGAGTCTTTAAGGATCTCTTCCCCCGTTATCAAACGATGAAGGGCCAGCAAGTTATTCGTAAAGCTGGTTGGGATTGCCACGGCCTGCCGGTAGAGATTGCGGTCGAAAAAGAGCTTGGCTTCTCCGGCAAGGGCGATATTGAAAAGTATGGCATCGCAGCCTTCAATGAAAAATGCCGCGAATCAGTACAACGGCACGTCAGCGCGTTCACGGGCATGACTCGTCGAATGGGCTTCTGGGTTGATTTTGACGAGGCATACTGGACGATGTCGAGTGAATATGTCGAAAGCGTCTGGTGGTCGCTCCAACAAATTTGGAACAAGGGCCTGCTTGTTCAGGATCACCGAGTCGCTCCGTATTGCCCACGCTGCGGCACCGGATTATCCGACCATGAACTCGCGCAAGGATATGAAACCGTTACCGACCCTTCGGTCTACGTCCGCTTCCCTGCTACATCGGGAAAGCTCGCCGAGCTAAATGCCACTCTGCTTGTTTGGACGACGACCCCGTGGACGCTCGTCTCCAATACCGCCATCGCTGTAAATCCTGCGGTCACGTATAACGTGATTGAGATTCCTGTTGCCGACGAAGAAGGCAAGCGCGAGCGGTTGGTTATTGCGGAGAATCTGGCTCACGTGTTGGGCGAGGACCGAACCGTCGTCGCAACCTTCCAGGGCGCCGAGCTCGAACACACGAATTACGCCCGACCATTTGATTTGGTCGATTTCGATTTAGAAAATCCATCCGACGCGCACTATGTGATTCTCGCCGATTACGTCACGATTGAAGATGGCACCGGCTTGGTTCACCAAGCTCCAGCTTTCGGCGCCGATGACTTGTCGACCTGCCGCAAATATGGACTGCCTGTGGTCAATCCGGTTGCACCAGATGGCACTTTCTTGCCCGATGTGCCGATGGTTGGTGGCGTCTTCTTCAAGGATGCCGATAAGGCGCTCATTAAAGATCTCAAGGCGCGAGGCTTGATGTTCCGTCACACCCAGTTTGAGCACTCGTATCCCCACTGCTGGCGTTGCCACACCGTACTTATTTATTACGCACAACCATCGTGGTACATCCGAACCACCGCCATTAAGGACGAGTTGATTCGTGAGAACCAGAAGACCGATTGGCATCCGGAGACCATCAAGACCGGCCGTTACGGTGATTGGCTAGAGAACAACATTGACTGGGCAGTCTCACGTAATCGCTATTGGGGTACCCCGTTGCCTATCTGGCGCTGCGCTAATAATCACATGGTCTGTATCGGATCCTTAGCCGAGCTTGGAACGCTTGCTGGTCAAGAGTTATTGGGTACGGATCCACATCGCCCATTTGTTGATGACATTACCTTTGGATGCGCCGAATGCGGCGAAACGAGTACTCGCGTCCCTGAAGTCATCGATTGTTGGTACGACTCCGGCGCTATGCCATTTGCGCAATGGGGATATCCACACAAGCCTGGCTCGAAAGAGAAATTTGAATCATCGTATCCAGCTGACTTCATTGCCGAAGCAATCGATCAGACTCGTGGTTGGTTCTATACCTTGATGACCATCGGCACGCTGGTCTTCGACAAGAGCTCGTACGAAACTGTGCTCTGCCTTGGACATATTTTGGATAAAGATGGTCGCAAGATGAGCAAGCACTTGGGCAATGTGCTCGAGCCAGTTGCGCTGATGGATCAACACGGCGCGGACGCGGTTCGTTGGTACATGTTGGCAGCGGGATCTCCGTGGAGCGCTCGCCGCGTGGGCCACGATGCGATTTCAGATGTCGTACGTAAAACGCTTCTTACCTATTGGAACACGGTCTCGTTCTATACCTTGTATGCCGACGCCGCTGGTTTTATTCCGTCAGCAACCCCGGTCGCATCGACAGTGACTTTGGACCGATGGATAAATTCTGAACTTCATTCACTGATTGCCGGCGTGGATAAGGCGTACGCCGCATATGACTCACAAGAGGCAGGCAAGTTAATCGCTGCCTTTATCGACGATCTCTCCAACTGGTATGTCCGTCGTTCTCGCCGCCGCTTCTGGGATGGCGACGTACAGGCGCTACAAACGTTGTACACCGCACTCAAGCAACTCACCTTGTTGATGTCTCCGATGGTGCCATTCATTACTGAGCATGTCTGGCAAGAGTTGATTCGCCCGAATGAATCGAACATGGTCGAGTCAGTTCACCTCGCCACCTTCCCTATCTCTGATTCCGCGCTTATCGACATACCCCTCTCCAATTCAGTTCAGCTATCCCGCCGACTGGTGGAACTCGGTCGCGCCGCCCGCGCTGAATCGAAAATCAAGATTCGCCAACCGCTATCACGAGCACTCGTCGCTGCTGCGGGTTGGCCAGCGATGGATCCAGAGATTCGCGCTCATATTGCCGATGAGCTCAATGTCATCGATTTGGCGGATATTTCAAGCGCAGGTGCCGATTTAGTAAGCGTTTCAATTAAAGCTAACTTCAAGAGCATCGGCGCCCGGTACGGGGCAGATGTTCAACCGATCGCCAGCGCAATTCACAGCAGCAACCCTGAAGCCTTGGTCCGGAGCCTGCGCACCGAACCAACAGTTGCCATTGCCTACGGCGATGCAAAGCGCGCTGAAATCACATTGGACGATGTGATTGTCACTGAGACCCCTAAACGGGGCTGGTCAGTGGCATCGCATGGTGGCGAGAGTCTGGCGCTTGATCTTGAGCTCAACGACGCTCTGATTGCCGCCGGATTAACACGCGAAATCATTCGCGCGATACAAGAGAAGCGCAAGACCGATGGCTTTAACATCAGTGATCGCATCAGCGTTTCATGGAACGGTCCGGCAGAACTTGTTGCAGTTATGCAATCCAGCGAGAAAGAAATTGCGGACGAGGTGTTAGCCGTGAGTTTTACTCAGGTTGCTGGAACGACTAACGAGGCGAGTGAAATTGGTTTGTGGCTGGAGCTTGCAAAAGCTTAAGCAGGAAATCTGCAGTGTCTAACTAGTTTAAAGGGTCTAAATAGTTTAAAGAGCTAGTACCGCGCGGCCAATCAGCTGTGCACCAAAAAAGACGACGATAAACGAGAGATCAAGGCTGACTGGGCCGATTCGAAGCGGCGGCACAAAACGGCGAACAAATCGGATTGCTGGGTCGGTGACTGCATAGACAAATTCGGAGAGCGCCAAAATGATTCCGCGTGGCCGCCATTGTGGAGCGAACATGCGAGCGTAGTCCAGAATCAGACGCGCAAAGAGCGCCAATACGAAAATCTGAATGATGTCGTTAAGGATTACCCCGATGCTATGCATCGCGCATTACGTCCGATCAGCTCTGGTTGAAGAAGCTTGCTTGTGCGGCAGCGTTCTTATCTTCACTGCTGACAGCAACATTTGGCGGAGTCAGCAAGAAAACCTTTGTAGTTACCTTCTCGATGCTTCCGTAGTGACCAAAAACAAGTCCAGATGCAAAGTCCACCAACCGCTTGCGCTCTGACTCTTCAACATCGCTGAGATTCATAATGACTGGCTGACCATTGCGATAGTGCTCGCCAATTGTGCGAACATCGCTGTAGAAACGTGGCTGAACAGTAACGATTCGATCAATAACTGGGGTCGGTGCAACGGTGCGAACCGACGGCGCGACCGGTGAAACGACAGATGGGGTTGATGCGCTACGAAGGTATGTTGGAAGTTGAGCAGTGACTACTCGCTCTGTCTCTGACTCTTGCGAGCGGTGAGAACGAAAACCGCGACGGGCAGGTGCCGCCACTTCATGCTGCGCCTCTTCTACGGCAGAGAATTCATCCTCTTCGGAGAGACCTAGGTAATTCGCCATCTTCTTAAATGCATTAGCCATGGCGAAATTCTAGGTTGCAGGGGCTCGATGACCGAGGATTGAGCTACCTACTCGCACATGTGTCGCACCCGCCGCAATTGCCGCCTCGAAATCCCCGCTCATGCCGGCCGAAAGAAATCGAAGCTGCGGGAACTCTGACTTCGCCTTTTGATGTATGACGGCAAACCGCTCAAATGCCGTGCTGGGATCCTCCCCCAGCGGCGCAACCGCCATCAGCCCAACGATATTCAGCCGCAACCGCGAGATGCAGTCACGGAGAAAATCGTGCAACTCATCCGGCGCAACGCCGCCGCGACCAACCGCCAAGTCCAGTGAAACCTGTACAAAGATTTCTTGGGATGCACCGAGATCAGCCATTATCTGTGCGTGTTTTGACTCATCTAAAGAATGGATAACTCGAGCCCACGTCACAATCGATTTCAGTTTCTTACTCTGAATCTGCCCCTGAAAATGGAGCCGGGAATCGTGCGGCAGCTCTGGAAACTTTGCAGACCCCTCTTGATCGCGATTCTCACCAAAATCACGGACGCCGAGCCGATAAAGCGCTTGTGCATCCGAGACCGGAAATGTCTTAGTCACGACAATCAGAGTCACATCGTCCGGGTTTCGATGAGCGGCAACAGCGGCTTGGGAAATTCGATCCTGAACCACACTCAAATTGTCGGCGAGTTCTGCTTCGCGCAATTCTGAGGCGGTCATAGCGAAATAACCCCTGCAAATCTACCGGTGACGCCATCGCGCCGATAGGAAAAGTAATCGGTCGATTCCGCGGCGCATGAATGCACATCTGTGATCGCGATATTGGCTCGATTCAATATCTCTCGAATTTCGGCCGCCAGGTTAAGGCAATGAGTTGACTCGCTTGTCGCCAGCTGGGGACGTTCGGTGGTCGCCGTTTTATACATCTCGGGACTCACTTCATAACAGTCCGCACAAATATGAGGACCAATCCACGCACGACTTGGTGTGGTGCTACGACTCTCAAACTCCACAAGAACTTTTTCAACAATGCCGTCCAACAGACCAACCCGTCCCACATGTACGGCAGCAACCCAAGATTCGGAAGCGAGAAGCAATGGGACGCAATCTGCGACCATCACTGCCAATCCAAAGCCGCGTAGATTGGTCATCAGCGCATCCGCGTTCGGGGTGTGGATTGAATATGCGTCTTCGGTGATGACCGAAACATCAGAACTATGGCTCTGATTCATAAAGACCAGATGGGAAAGTGAGAGCGCCTTGCGAAGCACCTCGCGATTAGCGGTAACACTTTCTAACGAATCGCCAACGTGATCTCCCAGGTTGAGAGATGTATAAGCACCGTTGGAAATTCCGCCATGACGTGAGCTAAAAAAGACCCTCGGCATGGCGAAGGATTACTTCATGAAATCAGGGACGTCGATCTCATCTTCAATAACGAGCTCTTCGAAGGTGATGCGCTTGCGGGCGGTTGGCGCCTCGGTAGATTCATCCTGAAGGTCCAGCGCAATCGCCAATGGATCATTTGCGGCAATCGGATCTGCCTTACCGTGAAGAGTCGCCGCGTCAATCACTGGGACTGCTACGCGAACTGGCTCGCCGCCCTCAAAGCCGGCTGCAATAACGGTGACGCGGACTTCATCGCCCAATGCGTCATCGATAACAGTTCCCACAATGATGTTGGCCTCGGGATGAACCGCCTGGTGCACAAGTTCTGCTGCTTCGTTGATCTCGAAGAGACCGATATCTGATCCACCCGCGATCGACATCAAAACACCGTGTGCGCCATCGATAGATGCCTCGAGCAATGGGCTGGATATCGCTAATTCTGCGGCGCGAGTTGCACGAGCTTCACCACGAGCAGAACCGATTCCCATCAGCGCAGAACCCGCTCCGGCCATGACGCTCTTTACATCGGCGAAGTCAAGATTGATAAGACCTGGCGTAGTGATCAGCTCGGTAATTCCCTGAACACCAGAGAGCAGCACTGCATCGGCGCTCTTGAACGCTTCAATCTGAGAAATGGAACGATCAGAGATTGCAAGTAAGCGATCATTCGGGATAACAATCAGCGTATCGACAACCGCGCGTAGCGCTTCGATTCCTACCTCGGCCTGGCTTGCGCGACGCTTTCCTTCAAATCCAAATGGACGAGTTACAACGCCAACTGTCAAAGCACCTAGCTCCATCGCAATCTTTGCGACAATCGGTGCACCACCGGTACCTGTTCCGCCACCTTCGCCCGCAGTAACAAAAACCATATCTGCGCCACGAAGTAGCTCTTCAATTTCTTCAGCAGAATCTTCTGCGGCTTGACGGCCAATATCTGGTGATGCACCTGCACCAAGACCGCGCGTTATTTTCTTTCCAATATCTAATTTCACATCTGCATCACTCATGATGAGTTGTTGTGAGTCGGTATTGATAGCGATGAACTCAACACCCTTGAGGCCTGCATCAATCATGCGATTGATTGCATTCACTCCGCCGCCACCAACGCCAACAACTTTGATGACTGCTAAATAATTCTGTGGTGTTGCCACGTTTCGCCTCTTCCCTTGACCTAAATCTCTACTTGAGACTTATGGTTCAGTTGCACTCGATTGGCAAAGTTAGAGTGCAATGTGCTCGAGAGCAACGACCGACACGAATTCATTGTTGCTAATTAAGTCGATGCAATGGCGCAAACAAATTATCTATTTGGTGACCGGCGCTGTCGGTTGAGAGAGATCAAAACTATGTGCTTTTTTGTTTTCAGGCCGCTGCACCAACGCGCGCAAGACCTTTACCTTCAAGGGGATATCCGTGGCACTCCCCCAAGCAATCGAAATTGGCGCTCCTGTTACATCGCTAACCATGGAGATTGAATCGACCCCCGAAACTGTCAAGCTTTGCATCGAGGTAATGAGGTCGGTCGGCATCGCCGCAATGAAGCTGGCCGCGGCTGACCTCAGTGCTACAGAATCGGAACCAGAACCAGGGCTCACTAAGTTAACCGCGGGCAATGATCCATAGCCTTGTGGTGAAGTGAAAGCGAAACCGGTTGAATCAAAGTAATTAACGGCGCCAGTCGTGCTCGTGAACTGAGCCACCGGATGACGCTCGCTGACATTGATGGTTACTCGACCGGAGAGCCAATTCCGCGAGATATGAATTTCGTTCAGCCAAAGCTCGCGGTTCATGCTCGCGCTCAGCGCCTTAACGTCGACTCGAGCCATTGGCATTGCGGTATGCAGAATTACGTGAGCGTCCCGGATATCTTGAAGAAGGAGCGCGCTTTGATTCGTGCCGCGGATATCAATTGCAGTCACGTGGAAATAGCTCGACCAACCTAACCCGTACGCAGCGCCCGAGATAACAAGGAGAATCAACAGCGATCGAAGCCGCTTCCGCAGCTTGATGGTATTTATCGTCATGCTCGGTATTTATCGGCAAGCGAGTCCAGCAAAACGGGTGCAAGTGAATTCACATCGCCAGCGCCAAGGGTAATAATTAGATCACCAGGCTGCGCGCTTTCCACTAACTTTTCAGCAACGACAATCATCGATGGCTCATAGACACCGCGCTCCGCGCTCATATTCCGAGTGATAATTTCAGAGGTAACGCCTGCGATTGGCTTCTCGCTTGCGGCATAAATCTCTAAGACATATGCCCGGTCGGCGAGTTCAAGCGCATGAGCAAATTCTTGCGCGAATGCTTGGGTGCGAGAGTATCGATGGGGTTGGAAGACGACCCAAACTTTCCCAGACCCGGCGGTGCGACGAGCGGTCTCCAGCGTGACTCTGATTTCAGTGGGATGGTGACCATAATCATCAACAATCGTGATGCCATGAACCTCACCTTTGACCTCAAAGCGACGGCGAGCCCCCGAGAAGCTAGAAAGTCCTTCGAGAAGCTCGTTCGCTGGTGCGCCGAGTGCAATACCGGCGGCAAGCGCAGCCGTTGCGTTGTAAAGATTGTGCTCCCCTGGAATAGCAAGGTGAAGCTCGCCAATGATTCGGCCGTTAGCGCTAATACGGGCGGAAGACGATTTCGGAGAGAGCGAAATATGCGAGAGCGAGTACTCGCCACCCGCGCCATAGGTAATGATGCGGATATCCGAGCGGGTAATGGTTCGAACCAGATCAGCGGCCACCGGACTATCAGTGCAGATCACGAGAAATCCACCTGGCCGGATCGTTTCTACGAAATCATTGAAAAGAGAGATGACCGAGGCTAAATCCGGAAAATGATCAACGTGATCCAGCTCGATATTGGTCACGATTGCCCCGAGCGGGCGATAAACCAGGAACGAGCCATCGGATTCATCGGCCTCGGCCACGAAGATGTCGCCAGTTCCAGCATGCGCGTTAGTTCCGGCGCTATTAATCATTCCGCCGATTGCGAATGACGGATCAAGTCCGGCACGCTGAAGCGCAACGGTCAACATGGATGTTGTGGTGGTCTTTCCATGCGTGCCCGCGACCGCTACTGCGCGAGTGTCTGCCATGAGAATAGATAACGCCTCAGCGCGCCCCAAAATCTGTAGCCCGTTTGCCTTAGCAGCAGCAAGCTCCGGGTTCTTCTCTGAAATAGCACTCGAGGCGACGACAAGATCTGCGCCAGCAATGTTCTCGGCCTTGTGTCCAATAAAACTGGTTGCCCCCAGCGCAACTAAACCGGCAAGAGTTGCAGAGTCCTTCACGTCTGATCCAGATACCTGGATTCCGTGCGAGAGCATGATTCGAGCGATTCCGCTCATTCCAGCGCCGCCCATACCAACGAAATGGATGCGACGGTTCGCTAAATCATCAAGCGTTAACTGCGATTCCACGGCGCTATCTTCCATTGTTGCGTGCGCGCTCGATTGCCAACTCGCCGATAAGTCGAGCAGCATCGACAACGCTGTGCGCTGCCGCGGAATCTCGCCACGCGACCGCTGCGCTTACCTCGGCCCGCAGATTGTCCATCAACCATTGGCCAGTGAAGCTCTGATTTTCAACAATTCGAGCCACTCCACGATCAACTAGCTCCGCCGCATTGTGGGCCTGCTCGCCATTTCCGATTGCCAGCGGGACAAAAATTGCGCGGCGATTGACCGCCGCAACTTCAACACAGCTAACCGCTCCGCTCCGAGAAATGATCAAATCTGCCGCTGCATAAGCACTTGACATCTCGTAGATGTAAGCGACTGGTTTGTAGTGCTCAGTGCTGGCTGGCAGCTCACTTCGATTTCCTACTGCGTGGATGATGTCAATATTTGATTCGCCATTCTGAAGGTACTCCGCCACAGCGTGATTAATCTGACGAGCGCCGAGTGATCCGCCGAAGACCAAGAGAATTGGACGCGATCCATCACAACCAAATTGCCGAGCCGCTTTAGTGCGCGCCACCTCTCGCTCGGTTGAGCTCATCGCCGCCAACTCGACTAACTCGTGCTTTATCGGCAAGCCGGTATTAATCGCAGATTTCCAACGTCGAGAAGTCGAGCGCGCTGACTCAAAAGTGATAGCAACCGTTCCACCTAACGCAGCCGCCAAGCGATTAGCAAAACCGGCCTTGGCGTTAGCTTCATGAGCAACAATCGGCACGCCAGTCAGGCGTGCTGCGATGTATGCAGAGCCACTGACATAACCGCCAAAGCCAATCAATACATCTGCGCCTCGAATGACCTTCGCTGCTTGGGCAATGCTGCGTAGATAAGCAACAGGAAATGCTGCCGCTTGCAACGATAACCGCCGAGGTAAAACCGCCTTGGTAATTTTATGCAATCGAAAACCTGCACGTGGCACCAAATCGACTTCCACGCCGGTCGAAGTGCCGATGAACTCAATCGAGCAACTCTCACCGAAGTGGTTCGATAGCCAGCGCGCAACGGCAATGCCTGGCTCGACGTGACCTGCAGTGCCGCCACCAGCTATTACGACGCGCTTCATGCCAGCAACTCTTGCTTCTGCGCGGACCGAACCGCAATATTCTGGCGCGAGACGTTTATGACATAAGAAATTCCGATGAACATCGCGATAATCGAGGAACCACCATAGGAGATAAAGGGCAGCGTCACACCCACTACTGGGAAAATTCCAATAACGCTCGAGAGATTGAAAATCACCTGAATCAATATCCAACAGCCCACGCCGGTTACCGCGAATTTAGCAAAAAGATCCTTGGCATCAAGTGCGGTGCGGAAAATTGCATAGAGCAGGACTGCAAAGGTGCTGACCACCAATAGCGTGCCCAACAGTCCCATCTCTTCGCCGATGACAGCAAAAATGAAGTCGGTATGCGCTTCCGATAGGTTCGCCC
>CAJAEK010000042.1 GCA_903938735.1 uncultured Actinomycetes bacterium
GTAACTGTGGCAACGCCAGTTCCACTATTGATAGTGACTGTCCCGCCTAGTGAATTAGTGCCAGACCAGGTGAAGTTTGGGTCGTAATTTGAGATGCGAATTTGGAATCCGTCGGCAGTCCCAGTTTCGGTGGTGAAATTGGGGGTGAGCGCCGAACCATTGATTGATTTATAAGAACTTGTGGTTGCGGTTCCAGTGTCATACCCAGAGCGAGTTGCCGTAATGGTTACCGTTGAAGCAGTGCCAGGACCGACGCCAGTAACTGTGGCTATACCGTTTGCCGCAATCGACACTGCTGTTGAACCTCCCAGCGAGTCGGTGCCAGCCCAGGTGTAATTCGAACTGTAATTAGAGATCAAAATCTGGAAACCGTCGGTTGTTGCAGTCTCCGTACCAAAAGTAGGAGAAAGGGCAGTCCCGTTCAGGGACTTATACGAAGGCGAGGTGAGAATCCCAGTGTCATATCCGGTGCGAGAAGCCGTGATGGACTCCGTCGAATAAGTTCCAGGAGCAATTCCCGTAACAGTTACTAACCCACTTGCATTAATGCTCGAACTTCCGCCAACTGAGTTCGCAAATGCCCATGTGAAGTTGGAGTCGTAATTCGATATAAGTAATTGAAAGCCGGAAGCAGTTGCTGTCTCCGCGGCAATAGAAGGGGTAAGTGCTGCACTGTTATAAGTAAATCCAGCAGACCTCGTGACAGTTCCTCCGGGAGCAACCACGACTAGGTCCTTGGCGCCCGAGCTGCTGGACGTCGGTACTGTAAATGTCAGGGTTGTAGATGATAGAACCGCAAATGTTGCATTAACGGAATTGACTGTCACCGAAGTTGTGCCCGTTAAGTTTGTGCCAGTTATCGTGTCAAGAATTCCGCCAGACAAAGAGCTTGAAAGTACGCTCAATGAAGTAATGGTTGGAGCCGAAACGTAGGTAAAACCGTTCGTTAGCGTCGAGCTTCCACCTGGTGTAGAGATAATCACATTCTTCGACCCCAATGTGGCGGAACCTGGGACAGTAAACGCTAGCGAGGTATCCGAAATTAGGTTAATTCCAGTCGCAGCCACACCGCCGACCGAAAGTGAAGTCGCACCGGTCAATCCGGTACCAATCAAAACTGAACTTACTCCCCCTGCAAGCGGACCAAGTCCAACTGTGAGCGATGATGCAGTAGGTAGTGGAAGGTAACTAAATCCTCCCGATAGCGTCGCTGTTCCATTGGGAGCCGTAATTACAATATCCTTGGCGCCGGCAGTAAGCGACGATGGGGTCGTAAAAGAGACAGAAGTATCAGAGATCGCCAGCACACTCGTTGCAGCATTCCCACCAACAGTGATTGATGTTGCACCTGTAAGTCCAGTACCCACCAGCGTGGAGGATGTTCCTCCAGCCAATGGACCTTGAACCACAGTGAGCGAATTCGCTGCCGGTGGATCAAGCGGAATATCAGTTGAGGTGGTGACATTTCCAGATCCAACGTAGCTCTTGATGAGCGTCCCTGTACCGCTGTTATCAACAAGGGATTCCACAGTGGAATTAAAAAGTGGCTGGAATAAGGCAACTACAGTTCCACTTGCAACAGAGTTTGTGAATGATGTTTGTGGAGTGAAAGTAGTAACGCCATCAGTGGGATAAATAGCGCCCGATGTCACGCGAATCTGTGCGTAACTCACTTTTCCTGAGTTGTTGTCACCGAATCCACCAATCATCAGGTATTTCAGTGACGCTGCATTGTTGCTCAATCCAGTTCTCGTTCCGGCAACTTGACCATTGATAAATGTCGTCAAACGAGTCTGACTAGATACGATCGACTTCTGTAATGCCACGTGAACCCATTGCCCTCGAGGAATCACAACATTTGGACAAAGGCTGGCAGGGTCTGTGGTGTCGCAATAAGCGACCGTATTTCCTGCATTCGTCATGTAGTACGAATTGCTTCCTGGTGGGGGTGTCGCGTTTCGCTGGTTCCATCCGTCGACTCGCCCATATTCAGAATTCGATAGCGCAATGGACCCGTACCCAAGCGTGGAACCGGTATTCGACGCAGATTCGACCTTTACCCAAGCTTCGACCGTATAGGAAGAGTTATCGCTTATCTCTTTGCCAGCGGGAAGGGTGAGCGAGAGAAAGTTGTTTGTGACTCCACCTGCGGAGTAGTTATTTCCATTGGATGTCACTTTAAGACTGCCAAGAACAGATTTAGGCGGCAAGCAGCTAACCACAACTCCGGCGGGAACATAAGGGGCAACCAAGTGAGCAGTCATAGTTGAAAATGCTGACCCCGAACCGCAATATTGAATCCACTGCAGCGATGTGTCGCCGTTCCAAACACGGTCAGTGCCATCATTCCAAGTCTTAACGTTGACCGTTGTCGCTAGCGAAGTGCCGAATGAAAACATCTTCAAATTTGTGTTACTTCCAAATGCAGCACCACCCATGCTGAAATTGGAATTGGCAGTGCCAGTATCGGCGCACATCTGAACCGTGCTTAAAGTGGTGATTCCCAAATAGGCACTGGTGCCAATTGAATTTAGCGCACACGGAAGTTGAATCGTGGTGAGCTTAGTGTTTCTAAACGATTCGATACCGATTGTCGTCACTGTGCTCGGCACACTAAAGCTTTGCAAGTTAGTGCCGGATAGAGTTTGATCACCAATGGCACGCAGTCCGGATCCGCCAGTTATGCTCGTAATTGAAGAACCGGCAAACTCCAACCAACCAAAATCCATAACACCTGACCCAAGTGACAATGAAGTTAACTTTGGCGTGTTATTGAAAATGTAATAGCCGGTGAGCAGCGGGCTCGCTGCAGTGCCTCCTGCCAGTGATGCTGAGGCTAGGTTAGGGTTATCTGCAAAGGCCTGCGCCGCAATCGAAGTAACCGAGCTCGGCACGGATATTGATGTGAGATTAGTGAATTGAAAAGCACTTGATGAAATTGTGGTCAAGCCGCTAGCGGGCCAAACGACTCCTGTTACTTTGCCAAGATTGGTAGCGCTCGGACTAGTTTGCTCGAAGGCGTTTGCGTCCACTGTAGTAATGCCTAATGGGATTGTTGCTATGCCGACACAGTTTGCGCCGGAATAGCCTGGGATGACTGACGAGGAGACGGAAAAGCTCCCGCCGCCGGAGCAGCTAATGTTGTAGGTCACCGCGTGCGCACTGCTTAGCAACGCGGCAAACGGTAGAGCACTCAAGGGCAGGGCAAAGGATCCCACGATTGAGGCAAGAATGAGTTTGCTCAACTTAATCCTCAGCGCAGCTAAGTAGCCCGTACGTCGTGCTTCCCGCATTCAAGCCCCCTATCGAAGGTTGGAATACTAATCCAAACTTGGGAGACGATTCCATTTATAGAGTTCTATTCCAAGTGTCATACCATCCTTCGAAATCGGAGTTCCGTCCTAAACTTGAGCCGTGCCAGCCAAGAAGAAGGCAGCTGCCCCCAGCCGCCAAGCCGCCTATACCGCTCGAAATAGAGCGAACCTGGTTTCGGCTGCCCAGCGGGTTTTGGCAGAGATCGGACCTCAGGCCACGATCGAGCAGGTCTCGGAGATCGCTCAGGTCTCCCCGACCACCATCTATAAGTACTTCCCTAACAAGGAAGCCCTCTTCTCAGAAGCCATGGCGGTCATCTGGCAGGACTGGGTCGCCTGGTCATACAACGGTGAGGCGCCAGCCCAAAACCTGGAATCAGTCTTGAGCTCCGCTCGCAAGCTCTTCTGGATCAAGCAGACTCATCCGCTCTTCGCACGGATCCTTCACAACACTCTTTATAACCCGAACTTTGTTATCCAGGCCGTCTCTGGTCCAGGTCGTACAACGTTCCAAAAGCTGGCCGCGCAAGGTGAGATTGCCAAGGATGATTTCGATAAGCGACTTCTTATCTATGCCTATTCGCTCGCTGGAATTTTAACCGCAGTACACGTCACCGAAACATTGTCACCGACAGACGCTGAAAAGTCGCTTGCTTATGCGCTAAAAATATTTGATGTCAGTGAAGCCAAAGTAAATAAAATATTTGCAAAGAAAATCGAGTTTCCGACTACCAAATAACTTGATCAAGACCAGCTGCAGAATTTGCAGCGAAGCCAATCTGTGATGCTTGCTTCCCTGAACTTACGGCAATAGATCCCAGCGCCGCGACCATCGCTCCGTTATCGGTGCACAAGCCCATGGCAGGAATCCGCAGCTCGATGCCAGCCTTCGCAGTTCGTTCTTGCGCCATCTCGCGCAGGCGCGAATTCGCCGCGACTCCCCCGGCGATAACCAGTGAATCAATTCCGGATGCCTTGCATGCCGCAATCGCTTTTGTCACCAGGACATCAACCACAGACTCCTGGAACGATGCCGCGACATCAGCTCGGACGGCGTTGGGAGCTTGCTGCAAGTAGCGCGACACCGCAGTCTTCAAACCGCTGAACGAGAAGTCATAGGCATGTGCTTCTTGATCGTTCGAGTGAGTCAATCCACGTGGGAAATCAATCGCAGATTTATTGCCGGCCTTCGCTTCTTTATCGATCGCGGGTCCGCCTGGGAATCCGAGTTCCAGTAACCTGGCAATCTTGTCGAACGCCTCGCCTGCAGCATCATCCATCGTGCTTCCCATGACCTTCACGTCACTGGAAATATCGTTTACTTGCAAGATGCTGCTGTGGCCACCGCTTACTAACAACGCAATGGTGGGCTTCAACGGATGATCGGAATTCAACGCATCCACCGCGATATGAGCGGACAAATGATTGACGCCGTAGATGGGCTTATCCAGCGCCACCGATAACGCCGATGCGCTGCTGACGCCAACAAGAAGCGCGCCAATCAAGCCTGGTCCTGCGGTCACGGCAAATGCGTCAATATCTTTCAGGCTGACCTTCGCATCGTTAAGCGCTTGTTCCAACACATTTGGCATTGCCTCTAAATGAGCGCGGCTAGCAATCTCGGGGACAACACCACCAAAGCGGGCATGCTCGGCAACGCTGCTGCTGATGACATTGGCCAACAGTGTGCGACCGCGCACGATGCCGACCGCGGTCTCATCGCACGACGTTTCAATGCCCAGAATTAATGGCTCGGTCATGTCAGTTCCTTGCGCATCACTGTGGCATGCACACCGGGTGCGTAGTAATTCTTCCGTTCCTGCAACGGCACAAAACCATTGGCTAGATAGAGCGGATAGGCCTCGGCATTGCCGACGCGCATCTCCAACATAATTCCCGACACCTTCTTGTTACGCGACCAGTCAATCAAGCGCCGTAACATCTCGCGACCAATTCCCTTTCGACGATGATCTGGGCTTACGGTCAACGTCAACACATCAACCGCGTCGCCATTGGTAAGTGCGCCGACATAACCAATGACTTGACCCTTAAATTCTGCGACGAGATACCAGCGATTCTTGCCAGCCAACTCCTCCTTGAACTGCGCCATCGACCATGGGTCTTCTCTGTAAGCGACCTTCTCAATTGCATATACCGAGACTAGATCCATTGCGTTCATCGGCCGGAACTTCACTCCCACCGGGGCTGGATAGGCATCTGGGCGGCGCACATAGATCGGCTCCGTAAACGTTTCACCTTGTGCAAGCGCCGCTAGCTTCGTTGCATCGGGAAACTCCTGCGAAAACTCGCCATGAATCGGCACCTCCATATTTTCAATTTGGCTGGGTGCGCAGACAATCGGCGACGATAAACGCTTGCCATCTACGTAATGCGCGGCGAACACTTCTTTGCGTCGAGCATCGGTGGTGACCATAAATTCCTGCTCGCTCACACCCACGGCGATTGCATCGAGCGAGCAAACACCCTGCCATGGAATCTGGCGAGCGAGTGCAAAGCTCTGCGCGAATGTGATGCCGACTCGTAACCCAGTGAAGGGACCGGGACCCATACCCACAACGACCTGATCAATTCTTTCCGCTGCCTTTAGTGCGTCTCGCACCAATCCGGGCAATACCTCGCCATGAGCGAGCGCGTCATTGTGATGGGCGCTGAAGAGAACTACTCCATTGTCGGTCAGTGCCACTGATGTTCGAGAAGTGGATGTATCAATCGCTAGCGTAATCACGGGCTGAACCCGACCCAACGATCACCATGCGGCGTTGCGATTACAAGACGTTCCGTCTCAGAATCACCGTATTCAATATCAATTTCTAGGTAATCCTCGGTTAGGCGATTCGCTAGGTCTTTGCCCCA
>CAJAEK010000043.1 GCA_903938735.1 uncultured Actinomycetes bacterium
CGTATCGTCGCTGACTTCTTCCGCGGCGTGACCGGTCAACGATAAGAAGACGTCATCTAGTGACGGTCGTTTCATCGCCATATCTAGTGGGTGGATGCCCTTGGCATCGAATTCGCGGATGACATTCATCAACGCAGTGCTGCCGTTGTGTACGGGTGCTGAAAGTCGGCGAAGTCCGGCATCAAGCAGCGACGTTGTGCCAGTGACTCGATCCATAATCTCGCGAGCGCCAGTTATGTCTGCTTCTGCCACAACAATTTCGATGCGCTCTCCCCCAACTTGTTGTTTCAATTGATCGGACGAACCACGAGCGATAACTTTTCCTTGATCAACAACGACAATATCGTCAGCTAATTGGTCTGCTTCTTCTAAATATTGCGTCGTTAACAAAAGCGTGACGCCATCTTTAACCAATCCTTCAATAACGGCCCACATATCCATTCGACCACGCGGATCAAGCCCGGTGGTTGGTTCATCGAGAAAGAGAACTTTTGGTCGCACAATGAGTGCCGCTGCTAAATCCAATCGGCGTCGCATTCCGCCGGAGTATGTCTTGATGGGACGCTTTGCAGATTCGGTTAATCCAAATTGTTCCAACAATTCGGCAGCACGAGCCTTCGCTGCCGCAGGCGAGAGGTGATAAAGCCGACCGAACATAACCAAGTTATCCCAGCCAGTTAGAGTTTCATCGACAGCTGCGTATTGCCCGGAGAGACCGATGATTTCTCGCACCGCTTTTGGATTTTTGATGACATCGATACCAGCAACAGTGGCGTGACCAGAGTCGGGTTGTAACAAGGTCGCAAGTACTCGAACGGTGGTTGTCTTACCTGCGCCGTTGGGGCCAAGGATCGAAAGCACGGTGCCTTCTTCGACATCAAGGCTTAGCCCGTCCAGCGCTCGGACCTCGCCATTGCGATAGGTTTTAACCAAATTCTCAGCCACGATGCTCTTTGCCATGCACCCAACTCTACGGTGCGATAGCCTTATGGTTGAAGATTCAAACAAACATTCAGGCAATTACTGGATACCAAAAAACCGAGTTCCGCATAAGAAGGGCTGTTATGTCTGCCGAAACCGCAAAGAAAGAAAGCAAGGGCTCAGGACCACTTAGCCACCGCGAAATCATGGCCATCCTCTCTGGCTTGATGGTGGGCATGTTGTTGGCCGCGCTCGACCAGACCATTGTTTCCACCGCATTGAAGACCATCGTGGTCGATTTGAACGGCCTCAACCACTACACCTGGGTTGTCACCGCTTATCTCTTGACCTCGACCGCATCGACTCCGTTGTACGGAAAGATTTCAGACCTTTATGGTCGCCGTCCGGTCTTCCAGTTTGCGATTGTTACCTTCCTGATCGGTTCATTCTTGGCCGGTATTGCACACACCATGACGCAGTTGATTATCTTCCGTGCGCTTCAAGGACTTGGTGCCGGCGGTTTGATGGCGCTGACCTTCGTCATTATTGGTGACATCGTTTCGCCACGTGAACGTGGTCGTTACCAGGGCTACTTCGGTGGCGTCTGGGGCTTGTCCTCTGTCGCTGGTCCATTGCTCGGCGGTTTCTTCTCTGACCACCACAAGATTCTTGGCATCACCGGCTGGCGTTGGATTTTCTACATCAACCTGCCATTCGGTATTGCAGCTCTGGTTATCACCACAGCATCGCTTCATATTCCAAAGATCAAGCGCGAGCACAAGATCGATTACACCGGCGCACTCTTGATGGTTCTTGCCGTATCAGCACTCTTGATGGGTGTCTCTGTCTATGGTCCACAAAATGGCTGGACAAATTCAAAGACCATCATCGCTTTGGTTGCAGCGGTAGTACTTACTGTGGCGTTCTGCTTGCAGGAACTCCGTGCATCTGAGCCAATCTTGCCGATGTACTTGTTCCGCAACCACACCTTCTCACTCACATCGACCTTGGCATTCATTATCGGCGCTGGCATGTTCGGTGCGATTGTTATGTTGCCGTTGTACTTGCAGCTCGTTAAGGGCAACACCGCAACCCAGTCGGGCCTCAAGTTGATTCCATTTATGCTCGGAATCGTTTCGATGTCGATCATGAGCGGTAAGTTGATCAGCAAGCACGGCCATTACAAGCGCTACCCAATCATCGGCCTGGTGTTGATGACTGTTGGCATCGCGTTGATGGGCACCATGAGCGAATCAACACCGTTCTGGACCTTGTCGATTTACGCAATTCTTATCGGTGGCGGCGTTGGTTTGTGTATGCAGACCATCGTTATCGCGCTGCAGAACGCGGTGGATTTCAAGGATATGGGTGTTTCCACATCAGCGAACACCTTCTTCCGTTCCGTCGGTGCAACCATTGGTGTTGCAATCTTCGGAACCATCTACGCCAGCAAGCTCAGCCATTACTTGCCTAAGAACTTGGCCCACCTTGCAGCAACCAATCCACAAGCACTCGCTGGCTTCAACAAGTCTGCTCAAGCAGCGGTCTCGAATAACCCAGCGCTGCTCAATAATTACGCACCTGCTTTGAAGGCAACATTCCTGCATTCCGATGTCCAGGCATTCCATATTGTCTTCTTCGCAGCAGCGCCGATCACCGCAATTGGATTCGTCCTTGCGCTCTTCCTGCGCGAGCTTCCACTTCGCTCTGGTGCAGCGCACCACGCAGCGAAGGAAGAAGCAGCTGGCGAGATGCTCGGCTAATTTGAAAATCAAAAAGGGCCTACTGCCGAAAGAGGTTTATGTCCTCTCGGCGGTGGGCTTTTTTGTTGCCGTAGGTTATGGGCTGATAGTTCCTGCGCTGCCGCTCTTTGCGCAAACGTTTGGCGTGAGAAACACCGCGATTGGATTTATTGTCTCCAGCTTTGCCTTTACACGCTTTGCTTCGGGGTTGGTCACCGGTCGAATGGTCGATCGATTTGGCGAGCGAATGGTTCTGGGATTCGGGCTTTTCTTCGTCGCTATATCTTCGTTCGCCAGTGGTCTGGCGCAGAACTATCCAGAGCTTCTTATCTTCCGAGCAGCCGGCGGTCTTGGCTCATCAATGTTTTCTGTTTCGGCTGGCGCGCTCTTAATGCGCTCGGTGCCGGATTTTCAGCTGGGGCGCGCACAATCGCTGTATAACGGTGGGTTTTTGATTGGCGGTATGGCTGGTCCCGCCTTTGGCGGTCTCTTGAGCTCGATTTCGCTACGTGCACCATTCTTTGTTTACGCCATCACTCTCACGCTTTCGAGCATCACTGCATTTACCTTTTTGCATGAGAAGCGGCTAGGTAAATCGATAAAGAACGACCAGAGCAAGACTGAAAGAGTTTTGATTAAGGATGCTCTCAAGTTATTCCCTTATCGGGCAGCCCTGATGTATTCATTCCTCTCTGGATTTGTCTTGATCGGTATGCGCAATTCGATTCTCCCGACCTTCCTCAAGAACAACCTGCACGAGTCCACCGCGATGATTGGCTATGGCTTCACGCTTACGGCAGTAGTGCAGGCGATTGCGCTTATCTATGTGGGGCGCATTTCCGATAAGCAGGGTCGACGTTTTGTCCTCTTCATTGGTTCGTCCTTGGTGTTGGCCGCGATCATGGCAATTGCGGTAGCGACCCAGACCTGGACCTTTATGTTGGCGATGATTCTCTTTGGTGGCGGTGGGGCGTTTCTGGGCACCGGCCACGCGAATGTTGTGGGTGATCTCTTTGGTGGCAAAGGTGGTCAGGTTGTGGCGACCTGGCAGATGGCGGGCGATGGTGCAGCGATTATTGCGCCACTCTTGCTTGGCGCTATCGCGGACCACATCTCTGATCAGAGCGCTTTTGTGGTGACCGCAATTATCTTCGCTTCCGCCTTGGCCGTGACACTGAAACTGCCCGAAACAAGGCGGAGCAAGAAAGAAGAAACGAACTAGTTAGTCAATTACCGGCTGTCGCGCAGGATCGAAATCAAGCGCAGGATTTCCATATAGAGCCAGACGACCGTAACCATCAAACCAAAACCAGCACGCCATGATTCTTCGTGTGGCGCGCCATTAGCAATCATCTTGCTGATTTGATCAAAATCGAGAATCAAGAAGAAGCTGGCGAATGCAACTCCGGCGACTGCGAGCAATAAGCCCAAGCCACTGACGCCATAAAAGCCCGCGCCATTTCCAACGCCAGCAAAACCGGCGACCATAGAGACAAGTCCAAGAACCATGTAACCCACAAGTGCGCCCATCATGGCGCGCTGGAATCGAGGTGTTACTTGAACCTTCTTCGAGCGATAGGCGATCAATACGCCGGCAAATGCAGCGAGCGTTCCGAGTACAGCCTGCGAGACGATTCCTGGATATGCGGTGTTGTAATAATGACTGAGCACGCCGAGGCCCAATCCTTCGAAGGCTGCGTAGGCAATAACAAGCGCTGGGCGAACCTTCGCCGAGAATGAATTAACCATGCCCAAAATAAGTGCGCCGACAAAACCAACAAAGAGGAAACCAGCAGAAAGGTTGAGCTTCCACGCCAAGCCACCTGCAACAACGAGAACAGCAAAGAGCATGGAGGTGCGGATCACGACATCATCGATGGTCATGCGGCCGGTACGCATCGAGGATGCGGCTGGCGCGTTGTAAATCTCCTCTAGCGCTTCTGGCGATACTGCGGTCGCGGTCGTGCCGCGGTTGCCCATTGCGGCATAGCCACGCTTAAAGACGGGGTTGGTGCTCTCCATGTAGTGCTCCTTCGAGGTCATTACCTATTCAACAAGTTAAATCGTAGCGATTATTCCCAGACTCCCCCTTAGGCTTCCCACATGAAACCCACAGTAATCCTCGTCCACGGCGCTTGGCACAACGGTGCTGGTTTTGCCCAGCTTCAAAACGAGCTCGAAGCGCTGGGCTTTGATTCGCAAACGGTGGAATTGCCGAGCGTAGGCACTGCGGATCAAACGCTGGGCGATATGTATGGGGATGCTGCGGTTGTTCGTGCGGCAATTGATTCAATCAATGGCGATTGTGTGGTCTTGGGTCACTCCTATGGCGGCTTAGCTATTACTCAAGGTGCTGCAGGGGCCGCGAATGTGCGACGGCTTATCTATCTCACAGCGTTCATGCTTGACGCTGGTGAAACTCTCTACGCCGCCTGCGGAAGCGTGGACCCAGAGTGGTGGAATGTTGCGGCAGATAAGACACGCCTTACGGCGAACACTCCGGAACACATCTTCTACAACACCTGCACCCCCGAAGTAGCAGGACATGCTTCATCCCAGTTGCGCACACAGAGCCTTCCGGCTTTTAATCAACCCATCACCGAAGTAGCGTGGAAATTGATTCCCTCGACCTACATCATCTGCGAACAAGACAATGCAATTCCGGTCTTTGCTCAAGAGGCTATGTCGGGTCGCGCTAGTTCAGTTGTGCGGATTGATACAGATCATTCGCCATTCTTGAGCGCTCCAGCAGAATTAGCAGAGCTCATTTCGCGGATTGCTACAAGCTAAACCAACCTACCAAGTTGCGATTTCAGTCCGTCGGTTCTGAGCTTGACCCTCTGCGGTGCTATTTGGCGCGATAGCGTTCTTTGCACCAAAGGCAGATGCCTTGACTGCGATCTCTGGTAGAACAACTTGCATATAAGCGGCAACCGCTTGCGCACGAGCTTGAGAAAGCTTGGCGTTGAGCTCTGCGCTTCCGCGGGCATCGGCGAAGCCGTTGACCACCAGACGCGTGAAGCCCTGAGTTCTAATCACGCGCGCAATGGCAGCAATCTCTATTTTTTGCGGACGAGAGAGGGTGGCCGATGCGGTGGCAAAGTTGACCTTCAGCGCAGGAATTGGTGCCGTCGCTGCATACGGGATTACCTCTGGAGCAGATGCGGTCTGATCATTACCGATGGCGGTAATCGTGACCTTCGATTTCGGCCCGATCAAAGCGGGGACGGGACAAGAGCTCGATGTGGTCTGGCAGGCAGTCTTGCCGTTGATAGCAATTTGATATGAGACGACTTGTGATGCAGATGGCGCCCATGAGATCGCGCTCTTGTTAATGGAGACCGGCGCATAACCAATGCCCACCGGTGCAACCGGATTAACCACCACATTATTGAGAACCGTGACTTGTTTGCCATCAATGGTGGCAACAGTAGGAACCACGAGCGTTCCGGTGAAACCAGCGACAGGAGTAACAGAGATTCCATTTGCGGTAGCCACAACAGTTGCCTGCTTGGCGAGTTGTTGAAC
>CAJAEK010000044.1 GCA_903938735.1 uncultured Actinomycetes bacterium
GAAGCGTTGCTTGCAGCACGTAGCCGCTGGCGGCCACGGTCAAACCAGTGAATGCGTTCAACAACGAGATAACGATTGGCACATCGGCGCCGCCCACCGGCAGTACGAAGAGAATTCCAAAGAGCAGCGAGAGCAATCCCATGATCAGCAGCGGCGTGTTCCCGCCAGAAGCAATCACCCAACCCGCTGTTCCGAGCGTGCCCGCCAGAGTTGCAGCAATCACAAAGCGACCGCCGGGGAAGACAACCGGACGGGTTGTCATGATCTCTTGCAACTTCAAGAATGTAATGGCGGAACCAGCAAAGGAGACACAACCGACAATCACGGTGAAGACTGTGGCAAGGACTTCGCCCATAGTGGCGCCCGTGCCGAGCTTGAGATATTCCACAATCGCTACAAGCGCTGCGGCGCCGCCGCCCACGCCATTAAATAGCGCGACTAGTTGTGGCATCTGGGTCATCTGAATTCGTCGAGCAGCTGGAACGCCAACAACCACACCAAGTGCAATTGCCCCAAGGATCAGGAGCGTGTGGTGGTGTGGCTGATGATTGTTAGGTGCAAAGAAGACAAGCACGGTTGCAAGCGTCGCGCCAAAGGCACCAATCAGATTTCCGCGTCGTGCAGATTTAGGCGATGAGAGCCCTTTGAGAGCAAGAATGAAGCAGACGGCTGCAACGAGACCAATCAGGTCATACAGGTTGCGGTTCATTTCTTCTTCCCCTTAAACATCTCGAGCATTCGATCAGTCACCACAAATCCGCCGACCATATTTACTGTCGCCAGTATGACGGCGATGATGGACATGGTGAGTTGCAGATTCGAGCTGCTGCGGTCCGCCACCAAGATTGCGCCGACCAAAATCACACCGTGAATCGCATTCGCGCCAGACATCAAGGGCGTGTGAAGCGTGGTCGATACCTTGGAGACGACTTCGAACCCGATGAAGATCGATAAAACAAAGATGGAGAGCAGCGCTAGTCCGTTACTCATTTCTTAGCTCCTAACTCTGGCGTCCGCCGCGCTCCATTAAAGGTGACGGTTGCAGCATCGATGATTTCATCGCTGAAATCGGGGACAACTTCGCCGGTTGGCTTACCGTCAACGGTTTTAGTCATCAGCAAAAGCAAATTCACAATATTTCGCGAGAAGAGCATCGAGGCGTGATACGGCAACTGCGACGGCACATCTTTACCGCCCCACATCAACACGCCGTTGGCTGTTGTCAGAATTTCGCCCGGCTTGGTGCCCTCGACATTGCCACCAGTTTCGGATGCAAGATCAACGACAACTGCACCAGGCTTCATGGTTGCAACCATCTCGGCGGTGACTAAACGTGGCGCTGCTCGTCCGGGGACCGCTGCGGTAGTAATCAACACATCGGCTGCAGATATATAAGGTGTAAGAAGTTCGCGCTGCTTGGCGGCACGCTCTTCTGTCATTTCGCGCGCGTATCCGCCGGCGCCCTCGAGTGCTTCGAGCTCGAGCGTAATGAATTTTGCACCCATCGACTTCACTTCATCGGCTGACGAGGGACGAACGTCATATGCGCTTACGACAGCTCCGAGTCGCTTTGCGGTCGCAATCGCTTGCAAGCCAGCAACGCCAGCGCCCAACACGACGACTTGAGCAGGAGTTACGGTTCCGGCAGCAGTCATCAAAAGTGGAAAGAAGCGTGGCGAGAGTTCAGCTGCCACTAACGAA
>CAJAEK010000045.1 GCA_903938735.1 uncultured Actinomycetes bacterium
CCAGCTAAAGAGCGAACCGATCAAAAGATACGGCGCCATTTTTGCCAAGCTCTTGATCAGCGCAGTGCCGAAGAGCGAGATATGCAATCCAGTATGCCCAACGAGTGGCAAGACGACGATGGTCGAAAGAAAAAAGGCAATCGGTGGATTGACCGCGGTGGCAAGTGAAGTGCCCGGGCGACCGAGATAGAAGCCAATAAAGTAAGCGAGCAATAGGCCGAGTCCAGTGATGATTGCAGCAGCTGGTGTTATGCCAATCTGCTTATTAATCAAGATATCGAGCACTTCGAAAATAAAGATGGTGAGCGATTGAAGAATGACAACGCCAGGAACGGTAAGTCCCGCGCCCTTAATTGGCTTGGGTGGCAGCTTCTCGGTAATAACGCTCATTAGTCGTTGATCTCCTCGTCATCATCCAGCTGGTCTAGCTCTTCTAATTCTAATTCTTTTGCGGAGTTACCACTGCCTGCAATCGCTCGAACTTCCGAATCAATCTCGTTCGGTGCTGAGAGTTTGGTGGGGGATGGGACACCTAGCCCAACCATCTTGCGAGCTGGTCGCAACATATGAGTCTCAGCGCTGCCGACTAAATCATTGAACGCGCGTTCCGCACTCTTGATGCGTTCGCCCAACGTTGCAATCTTTGCGTGGACCTTGCCGATGCGCTGCAAGAGCTCGCTTGCGAGTTCGGTAATCGTTGAAGCGTTCTTCGCCATATCCGATTGGTTAAAGACGTGAGCAACGGTGCGTAGGAGCGCCATCATCGTGGTTGGTGTTGCGATTGTGACGCCTTGCGCAAATGCCTTATTGAGGAGATTGCCATCAACATCGAGCGCCTCGGCCAAGATGGATTCAAAAGGCGCAAAGAGAACTACGTAATCGGGTGAAGCCGACGAGCTTTGATAGCCACGCGCGGCAAGGGCGTTGACGTGACCCAGTAGATCTTTCGCGTGGGCCTGCATCAATTCGCGGCGGAGCTCAGGATCTTTTTCTGCGATTGCTTCGAGGAAACGTTCAAAGGGAAACTTGGAGTCAACAAATATTTCGCTACCACCAGGGATTGCAATCTTGATATCGGGCTTAGAGATGCGAGCATCGGTCGAGCGGTAATCCTGCTTAAAGAAGTGAACACCTTCTATAAGTCCAGAAGACTCCAACAACATTTCTAATTGTGCTTCGCCATACTTTCCGCGCGATTGTGAATTAGAAAGTGCGCCGGCAAGTTTGGTGGTTTCGCGAAGTAGGGTTTCGTTGCCGACCTTCATATTTTCAATCTGAGCGCGAAGCGTTGCTTCGGCTTGAGCGCGAGCAACTTCTGCCGCTTGAGTCTTTTCGGTCAAGGTAGCCAACGATGTAGTGACAGCCTTGAGGTTCTCATCGAGACGAGCCTTTTCGGCGGCCGCCTTCTCTAACGCAGCGGTCTCATCGACCGGGGCAGCGACCGGGGTGCCGGATCGCTTTCCGAGCAGGAATCCGATGGCCAGACCCACGATAAGTGCCAAAAGTGATCCGAATAGCAGCGCTGCGGTGTTGTTCATGCGCCTATGGTGGCAGGGAGTACTGACAAAGCCCCGTAGGCTCTACTCCTCGTGAGCCTATCTATCGGAATCGTCGGACTGCCCAATGTGGGAAAGTCGACCCTTTTTAATGCTCTGACCAAGAACAACGTCTTGGCCGCCAACTATCCCTTCGCCACCATCGAGCCGAACGTCGGCGTCGTGGGCGTTCCGGATGCTCGCCTTCCTAAACTGGCCGAGATCTTTGGCTCCGAAAAAATTCTTCCTGCATCAGTCTCGTTCGTCGATATCGCCGGCATTGTTAAGGGCGCATCCGAGGGCGCGGGCTTGGGCAACAAGTTCCTCGCCAACATCCGCGAGACCGATGCGATCTGTCAGGTCGTTCGCGTATTCACCGACGAGAACGTTACCCGCGAAGGCGAGCGAACCGCAGCGTTCGTTGACCCAGCTTCAGATATCGAAGTAATTAGTACCGAGCTGGCGCTCGCAGATTTGCAGACTATTGAGAAGGCGTTGCCACGTCTTGAAAAAGAAGCGCGCACCAATAAAGAAAAGGCGCCAATCATTGAGGCCGTGAAGGAAGCGCAAGCAATCTTGAACGAAGGCAAGTTGTTGGTTGGTTCCAAGGTTGATCTTACGGCCATCGCCGAACTTCAGTTGATGACCACCAAGCCGTTCCTGTATGTCTTCAACGTTGATGCTTCTGAACTGAACGACCAAGCACTGCGTGCAAAGTTGCAGGCGTTGGTTGCACCAGCACAAGCAATTTTCTTGGATGCGAAAACTGAAGCCGAATTAGCAGAGCTTGATGATGCTGATGCGATGGAGCTATTGAAAGAAATTGGTATTGAAGAGCCAGGTCTGACGACACTCGCTCGC
>CAJAEK010000046.1 GCA_903938735.1 uncultured Actinomycetes bacterium
CACCCAACAACAAAAGTCCAGCGACCCATCGAGTCGGCGCACCGGATACTCCAATGATGGCAATCACAGCGGCCGAAATAATCAGGACTTCGCCCAGGTCGGGCTGCAAAATAATCAAGAGCATCGGGAGCGCGGCGAGAGCTAGCGCCTTGGCGACATCTTTATCGGTCGGATTTTCAGAACGGTCGCGGCTTTCGGCCAACAACATCGCCATTCCCACGATTACCGAAATCTTTGCCAACTCCGCCGGTTGCAACTGGAATCCACCCGGGAAGGAGATCCATGATTTTGCGCCATTTACCGTGCTGCCAATTCCTGGAACCATGACGGCGATCAAGCCAAGCACGCCGATTCCATAAAGAAATGGCGTGTATGCACGTAACACTCGATAATCGATCAACGTGGTGCCATATGCGAGCAAGCCACCAATAAAGATATTGAGAATATGTCGCTTCAAATAATATTGTGGATCGAGATGTTGCTGGGCAAACCAATTCTTGGTCGCCGCATAAACCAAAACAGTTCCCACGATGAGCATCGCGGCCACTGAGATATTGAGCCACTTGTCATAACCAGAGAAATTCTCTTTCAGCGCCTTGCGCTTAAAACTACTAACGATTGTCATGGTTTCACCAAAGCAACCATCTTGGGATCAATTGCCGGGATTCCGGTCGGCAGCCCCTTAGGGAAAGCGCTTTTGGCTGGATCAACCGTTCCGCCAACAACGCCAAATAGGCTGGAGTAAATATCGCGCACTCCGACCGCAGCTGATGTCGCGCCAAATCCGCCTTGGCTAATCACCATAACGACTGCGTATTGCGGCTTGTCGCTTGGAGCAAATGACGCGTACCAAGAGATATCGTCAAAGGCAGAACCATCAGGGTTCTTACCCACGACTTGGCCAGTTCCGGTTTTTCCGCTCACCTGAACAGGATAGTTTGCAAAGACGGGAGCGCCGGTACCTATGGTGTTTACCGAACGGAGCGCGGCGTGCAAGAACGCGATATCCGATGCGCTGGTCGGAGCGCGTCCCGTAACAATCGGTTTGAACTCCTTCACGACTGAACCATCTGGCTTCACAATCGCGCGAGCTACCTCGGGTTGCCAGAGCGTGCCGCCATTTGCGATGGCCGCATAAATCTGTGCTTCTTGAATCGGAGTCACCAAGGTATCGCCCTGCCCGATCGAGAAGTTAACGGCGTCACCGGCGCGCACCTTGTTGCCGTCCACGCAATTTTCTTTTGCAATGGCGATCAAGAATGGCGTTAAATCGGCTGGCCGGGCTCGAGTCTGATAATTGCAATAGAAGTTCTTATTCTGTTGGTAATACCGCTCTTTCCATGCGCGATCGGGCAAGCGACCAGTTGCCTCACCTGGCAAATCAATTCCGGTTTTCTGACCCAAGTTAAATCCACGGGCTGCGTTAAAGAAGAAGTCGTTCACATGTGAATGCGGTGACAAACCACCGTCCTTCACCCACTGGTCATAAGCAATCTGGTACCAAACCGTGTCACATGAAACCGCAATCAAGTTCTGCATATTGAGCTTGCCCTGATTTTTGGTTTCGAAGTTTGAGAAGACGTGATTACCGATCTGCACTTGTGCTGGGCAGTCGTATGACGCGTTGAGGTTATATCCAGCCTTGGATGCGGCAACGATTGATACGGCTTTAAAAGTCGATGCTGGTGGATACATACCTTGGAGCGGACGAGACAAAGCCGGAACGCCAGTCCTCGCGCTATACAAAGCACTCGCCTGTGCAGTGGTTAAGCCCTTTTCCCAAATCGTTGGGTCATAGGTCGGATACGAGGCAATCGCTAATACATGTCCGGTCTTTACATCGAGAACAACCGCGGCGCCGGAATCTGCGTGATAGCCCTGCGACCGAGAACGAGCGACCGATGAAGCCAGCGCCTTCTCGGTTGCGGCCTGCAATTGCGCGTTAATGTTGGTCACCAGATTGTCGCCCGGAATCGGCTTGGTATTTTGCGATTGAGATGTGATCGCTTCGGTTCGGTTCACAATCACAGTCTTCACGCCGGGCGTACCGCGCAGGTAATCGTTGTATTGGTATTCCAATCCAGCTTTACCAATTACTTCGTTGCGATAGTAATGCGCGCTGGTATTAGCCAAGTCTGCTTCGGTCACCGAGCCGACGTACCCCAGCTCGTGCGATGCATTCTCGCCGGCGAGTGATGGGTAGCTGCGAATCGGAACAGGCGCAGCATCCACGCCCGGAAAGAGATCGGCATTCTCAAGAATCTTGAGCGCTTGGGCTTGGGTTGCTTGGCGCGTCACCGGAATTGGTTGGTATCGCGTGCCTTTCCAGCAGCCAGTCTTATCGCCACTCAGAATCTCGCCACAGAGTCGAGTCTCTTGAAAAACCTGTTGCGGTGTCTGGCCAACAAGCGCCGCAACTTTGGTGATGATGGCTGTACCGGTATCCGGCAACTTATCAATCACGCTGCGGTCAATCGTGATCACCATGCCTGGGCGATCGACGACCATGGGAATGCCACCGCTATCAACGATTGCACCCCGAACCGCAGGTGTCACAATGTCACGACTTTGGATGCTCAGTGCCGCGCTCTTGTAGGCATCGGTGTTCGCGACTTGAAGATAGAACAACCGACCAAGCAGCGCGAGCAACAGCGAGCTAACAAGCACCTGAATAAAGATCAGATTGAGACGAGAGCGGTCATTCATGAGCTGTTAAATGCGCTCTCGAGAAGTCAGTGAAAGGCTCCGCAACTTTGCCAACAACGGAAGCACAAGTGGCGCGAAGATAAGTGTCCATAACGAATTACCAAGAATCACCACGGCGTTGTGCAAGAACGAACCGTTGTTCTCGCCCAATAGAGTTCCTGATAAAAGGTAGCTCGCAAGAGTGAGTGCGCTAGCCACCGATACAAAGCCCACAAACGCACCTGGCCGGCTGGTGAAATCTCCAATACTCTCGCGATTGGTAGCAATTAAATATCCAATCAAGGTAAGCACCAACGCCCATTGTCCGAATGGTGTTCCGGTCGATGGCGCGAGATCAAGAATGAATCCACCGAGAAAACCCATCAGGACTGCGCCCGACGATTCCTCCAGCGCCATCAACGCGATCAGGACGGCTAAGTAAAAAGAGAAGCCGGCAATCGGGAAATTAATACGTGCAACGGCCGATTCTTGAAAAGTAAATATGACAAAAAGAAAGAGCGCACTGAACAAGGCGCGAAGTGGACTCACTTGCCCGCCTTCTTCTTAACAGAGGTGGCCGATGGTGTGGGAACCGGTGTTGGTGTATTTGACGCACCCGCGCCAGGTGACGTTGAAACGGCTGGCACTGCGGGGGCTGTTACATAAACAGTCACTGTTGGTTCGGGCGTAGGTACTAACGCATCGCGTGGATCATGTGCGGGTGGCGCAACAACGACGGTGACAACGCCCAAGTCATTGAGATTTTCAAAGCCCAATACATCCGCTTCTTGTGTCAAAGAAGCACCGGAGTTATTGACCGCCGATACTCGACCGACTGGAACGCCAGCCACAAACGGTTTGTTTCCGTCGCTGCCGAGCGAGACGAGCACGTCCCCCACCTTGATGGTTCCCGCTGGATCCAATAACTGCAGAACAAAGTGCGAATCGCCTTGGCCTAAAACCACACCAATACTTTGCGTACCAGCAATGCGAACGCCAATCTTGAAGTTGGGGTCCGACATTAATTCCACGACAGATGAAGTCGCAGTGGTCTCTTTAACTACCCCAACGATTCCAGTCCCGCCCAACACCGTCATGTCTTTAGTGATTCCGTCAGAGGTTCCGGCATCAATCGTCAGAGTCTGGCTAAAGGTAGAAGCCGAACCGTGGCCGATTACTCGAGCGCTGACGACTTTGTATCCACCATGGCCAGCAAGATTGAGCGCGCCACGAAGCTTTGCGAGTTGGCCCTTCATGTCGGCGCTAAGAATCAGTTGACTCTTGAGCTTTGCATTCTCCGCCTTGGTCGCGGTTAGCTCAGCTTTGGTCTTGCCGAAGTTTTTAATATCGCTGAAGAAATTACCGACCGGTGAAAATAGTGATGAGACGCCTTTTTGAATTGGCGCCAAGAATGATTGCGTTGCGGATCGCGAGCTCTTTGTCAGGCTGACGCCACGAAGATCGAGTGTTATGAGAAAGAGCGAAGTAACGAGCAAAATCACCAGCAGCAGACGAGAACGATTGCCTCCTCTACCTGCCACTGGTGTACTCCTTTAATAGTGAATGAACTGGTTTAGCGACGAGGTTCTGAAATCAAAACCTTCTCAAGTGCTTCGAACTCCTCGACACACTTTCCAGAACCTTCGGCAACCGCCTGCAATGGGCGTTCTGAAATATGAATTGGGATTCCAGTCTCGCGACGTAGACGTTCATCTAGGCCACGAAGCAATGCGCCGCCACCAGTAAGAACGATTCCGCGATTCATCAAATCCGATGCGAGCTCTGGTGGAGTCTTATCCAAGGTGCTCTTCACGGCATTAACAATCTGGTTCACTGGCTCTTCAAGTGCCTTGCGAATATCTTCTGCTGACACGCGGATGATCTTTGGCAGGCCTGTTGCAAGGTCGCGGCCGCGGATTTCTGCATCTGGCTCATCTGGCAATGGATACGCCGAACCGATAGCCATCTTGATCTCTTCTGCGGTGCGCTCGCCCAAAAGCAATGAATATTCGCGCTTGACCCAGTCAATGATTGCTTGATCCAACTCGTCGCCACCAACGCGGATAGATAGCGCGGTAACGATTCCGCCCAATGAAATAACTGCTACTTCAGTGGTGCCGCCACCGATATCAACAACCATATTGCCGGTTGGCTCATGGATGGGTAGACCCGCTCCGATTGCAGCAGCCATTGGCTCTTCGATGATGTAAACCTTGCGGGCGCCAGCGGCATAACCAGCATCCTTCACTGCGCGTTGTTCAACGCCAGTGATACCTGATGGAACGCATACGACGATACGTGGCTTTGCCAAGTAACGACGACGGTGCACCTTTTGAATAAAGTAGCGGAGCATGCGCTCGGTGGTGTCGAAGTCAGCGATTACACCATCCTTCAATGGACGGATTGCAACGATGTTGCCTGGTGTACGACCAATCATCTGCTTCGCCTCAAGGCCAACGGCAAGAATTGCGCCGGTATCTTGGTTCACGGCAACAACGCTTGGCTCATTAAGAACGATGCCACGACCACGGACATAGACCAATGTGTTGGCTGTTCCCAAGTCGACCGCCATATCGCGACCAATAAATGACATTCGGTTCTGTTGCTTCTTGCTCATCGGTGACCTTTCGGGCTTCGTGCATACATCGGGGATAGGGAAGGTATTGCTGGGTGCTGCAAATTAATTAGAGCTCAGGAAAGAAAATTGAAATTTCGCGGGCAGCGGATTCAGGTGAATCCGATCCGTGCACGATGTTCTGGACAACTTTTGTGCCTTGGTCGCGAGCAAGGTCGCCACGAATGGTGCCCGGTTCGGCTGTTGTTGGATCGGTTGTTCCGGCCAACTTACGGAAGCCTTCGATGACTCGGTTGCCTTCAGCGACCATCGCAACGATTGGACCCGACAACATGAACTCAACAAGTGGCTCAAAAAATGGCTTTCCTTGGTGCTCCGCATAGTGCTTCTCGAGCAATGCGCGATCAGGATGCATCATCTTTAATGCGACAACGCCATAA
>CAJAEK010000047.1 GCA_903938735.1 uncultured Actinomycetes bacterium
TAGTCGCGCTATTTAATGGCGTGGGCGGCGGCGCCGCAGCGCTTGTAGCGATTGTGGAATATCTCAAGCTCGGTACGGACGCGACTAAGGGCGAAGTCCTAGCAACCGTCTTCACTGTGATTGTCGGTTGTGTCTCCTTTGCTGGTTCCGTCATTACATTCTTGAAGTTGCAAGAGATCATGACAACCCGTCCGGTCGTATTCCCTGGCGGCCGCTTTGTGATTGCTGCGACGTTGGTGGGAACGCTCGGGACAGCGGGATGGGTAATTTCATCCGGTGGCAATACACCTCTGCTCATCATGGGATTGCTCTCGCTGCTCTTTGGAATTCTCTTTGTGCTGCCGGTCGGCGGCGCCGATGTACCAATCGTTATCTCGTTGTTGAACGCATTCACTGGTTTGACAGTGGCAGCCAGCGGCTACGTGCTGCAAGCAACGCTTCTGATTGTCGCCGGTACATTGGTTGGCGCATCCGGAACCATCTTGACTCGATTGATGGCAGCCGCGATGGGCCGCTCTCTCTTTGGCACACTCTTCGGTGCATTCACCGCAAAGCCACAAGATGTTGCTGCGGCCGGCGAGGTGCGTCCGGTTAAATCTGGCTCGCCTGATGACGTTGCAATCTTGCTGAACTACGCCCAGCGCGTAGTGATTGTTCCTGGCTTTGGTTTGGCCGTTGCGCAAGCACAGCACACCGTGCGAGAACTCGCTGACTTGTTATCGAGCAAGGGCATCGATGTCGCTTACGGAATCCACCCCGTCGCCGGTCGCATGCCTGGCCACATGAACGTACTTTTGGCCGAAGCAAATGTGCCGTACGAGCAATTGGTTGAAATGGAAGAAGTGAACCCGACCTTCCCACAGACCGATGTAGTTCTTGTTGTCGGCGCGAACGACGTGGTTAATCCCGCTGCCAAAACAACGCCAGGGTGTCCGATTTATGGCATGCCAATCTTGGATGTTGCACAAGCAGGAAATGTCATCTTCTTGAAGCGTTCTATGCGTCCTGGTTTTGCTGGCATTGAGAATGAACTTCTCTATGACGCAAAGACCACGTTGCTCTTTGGTGATGCGAAAGAATCGTTGACCAAAGTAGTGAACGCGCTTAAAGCGCTATAAAGATCTTTACTCGGTAACAATCTCGGTCGGAGTTCCGTGCACGCCACGGATATCCGCTGGGATTTGACCCATTACACCGCGCTGAAAATCTTCAAAGGCTTGCAGGACTTCGGCTTTTGTATTCATCACGAACGGACCCATCCAGGCCACACTCTCGCGAATCGGCTCGCCACCTAGAATCAAGATCTCCATTTCTGGTGATCGGGATTCCTGCACTTGGTCAGCACGAATAATCAAATCATCGCCATCACTCATCACAGCCAGTTGTCCGGTATGGACCGCAGAGCGATTCTCACCGACTGATCCATGTCCCGCCATTGTGTACACAAGTGCGTTGTATTCCTTCTTCCATGGCAAACGCAGCTCAGCCCCAGGTTGCAAGGTTGCATGAACCAAGGTGATTGGTGTCTGAGTCGAACCAGGACCAACGTGGCCACCAAGCTCTCCTGCGATAACGCGCAACAACGCACCGCCATCGTGTGACGCAAGGAGTGCAACATCTTTCGCGCGCAAATCTTGATAGGCCGGCTTCGACCATTTCTTAGCTGCCGGCAGGTTGACCCACAACTGGAAGCCATGGAATAAACCACCGCTCATCACCAGGTGCTCGGGCGGAGTTTCGATATGCAAAATTCCAGCGCCGGCGGTCATCCATTGAGTGTCGCCATTTGTAATAGTTCCACCACCGCCGTGATTGTCGCGGTGATCAAAGATGCCATCAATAATGTAGGTGACGGTTTCAAATCCACGGTGTGGATGCCATGGTGTTCCCTTTGGTTCGCCTGGCGCGTATTCGACTTCGCCCATTTGATCGAGATGAATAAATGGGTCCAAATCCATCATGTCGACGCCCGCAAATGCACGGCGGACCGGGAAGCCTTCGCCCTCATATCCCTGTGGGGCGGTCGTGATGCTCTTGACGCGACGAGGCTTAGATCCGGGTGTGCTCACTACACGTGGCAGTACGGTTACATCGGCAACGGTTACGGCTGGCATCGATAGCTCCTCAGGCGCTCAAATGATTGAAAATTCAACTACATCGAAGTATAGAACCAACTTGCGGCTCGTTCTATTCCAAATCTTGAGGGATAGACTCGAACCATGCATAAAAAGCTGGGGCGTGGACTCGGGATCGCGCTAGCCCTTTCGCTGACGGTGCTGCTGACCGGTTGCGGAATCGGCAACGGAAATCAACGCCCCGAAGATCCCAAGCTGCGCGATGGCATTAAGTTGTTAATGACGCAATTTGAAGCCAACCATCCCACCTTAGTTAATTGGGATAAAGAGAAAGTTCTTGCGCAGATAAACCATCCGCTCCCCAACGGAATGGCTACCGAAGCGGGGTGGACTATTACCTGGCCGAATTACGCGCCGGGCGAGCTCCCCCGTGTTGTGATTCCGTGGCTGGTACTCGGCCAATACCCACAAAAGTTTGCGCTCGATACGAATAATTATTCTGGTGGCAATTCGGTTCCGGTCGCGGTTCAAACGGATATCGCGGCGCAACAAGTTAAAGGCGATACATATTTTGCAGCGGTCGTTCATATGCGGTACTCAGCGGTTGATCCGTCATGGGTGATCTTTACCAGCGTGCCCTTCATGCCCGTCACGGACGACGCGTACGGTTGGGCTCATGTTGTGAATAAGAAATGGGTGATTGCTGATTTCGGAACTGCACTAGTTGGTTGTGGTCAGGTGCCGAACGCGGTCCAGCACGAGTTTGGATTCAGCTGTCCCGCTGCATAAGCGCTACTGTGCTTGTCGGCTAAGAAAGCTTTCTTTACAACCTTCCATGCAGAAGTAATAAGTAACGCCATTGATCGTCGCGATTGCAGCGGCATCTGATTTACGCACTTGCATGCCACAGACCGGATCAATAGCAAAGTCGCTGGACTCCCCTGGCTTTCGTGCATAGAGCCAGAGAATTAGTCCAACGATGAGAAGTGAAATCGCGTTCAAAATCGTTGTTGCGTTGAGGCCAATATGACGGACGCTCATGGCGACTGGATGGCGAGCCGGTATCCAGCCCAACGCGGTAAAAATTCGATCCGTCACCAAGCCGCTCAACGACATTACGCCCCAGAAGACGAGCACGAGTCGATAGGCCAAGCGTGGACCAAAGTATTTGCGATAGAGAAGTATCAGTGGCAGCGAGAGCAGGTCGGCAAAGATGAAGGAGATGGTTCCGCCGAAGGTAATGCCGGCGTGCCATAACGCAGCTGCCAGCGGAATGTTGCCAACGCTACAGACAAAGCTGATACACGCAATGACAGGTCCAATGACTGCGTTTTCTAATTGCGCCATCCAGCCGTGGCCATTCAAAAATAGCGAGAGCCAGATATGCGTAGGAATCAATCTGGTGGCAAGGCCCGCAACTACGAAGCCAATAACAAGTTCAAATCTCATCATTCGAAAATCGCCGATTGCAAATCCTGCTGCATCGCGAAGTGTGGGATTGGACGGCATCGCTTGATCATCAGCCATAGAAAGTCCACGATTGCTTATTGCTAGTCCGCGAGTTGCCCACGGAAGGAGAGCCCAAAGCATCAGAATCATCAGTGCGCCGCCAATGAATTCGGCAGCGGCGAATTGCCAACCTACGAGCACCCACAGAACAAGTCCCAGCTCAATCACCAGGTTAGTACTGGCGAACATGAAGACCATCGACGCCGTGAAGTCTGCGCCCTTCTTATGAAGACTATGCGCCAATCCGCTGGCCGCATACGAACACGATGAGGAAATCACGCCAAAGAAAGAGGCGCGGGCAATCGATGGTGCGGAGTGATCGCCCAATAAAGATTGCATTTTGGTGCGCGAGACGAATGCCTGAATCATGCCCGAGAGCGAGAAGCCA
>CAJAEK010000048.1 GCA_903938735.1 uncultured Actinomycetes bacterium
CGCGGATTTGAAGCGGCGACAGATTAAAGCGATTCATCGATGTTGTGATTCCGGCGCTAACTGCATCGTTCACGCCATTGTCGCCACGGCCGCCGATGTCATAGGCAATTGCGATTCGGATATTCGAACTATCGGCCCGCGCGGATGTTGCAGCGACAAGAGAGAGCACGGTTGCCAGCGCACTAACGAGCGCCAGCAGTGTGCGGTTGTTACGCACGCGGAATAAGACCCAGTGCATCGTAGGTCGCCTTGAGTGTTTGGTCGGCGACTTCAGCCGCCTTTTCTGCTCCAGTGCGCATGATGGATTCGAGATGTGAGCGATCGTTCAGGAGTTCAAGTGTCTTCTCCCGAATTGGCGCCAAATAATCGACAACGACATCTGCAACAGCGCCCTTGAAATCACCATAGCCCTTGCCATCGAATTCAGATTCAATCTCCGCAACGCTATTGCCAGAAAGTGCGGCGAAAATGGTGAGCAAGTTCGAGATACCTGGCTTCTCTTTCTCATCAAATTTAATTTCACGACCGGTATCGGTCATCGCGGATTTAATCTTCTTGCGATTTACTTCGGGCGCATCCAAGAGTTCGATGACGCCAGATTGCGATTCGCTGGACTTGCTCATCTTCGATGTTGGATCCTGCAAGTCAAAAATCTTTGCGCCAGCCTTCAGGATGTATGGCTCTGGCATTGTGAATGTTTGGCCATAGCGTGAGTTAAAGCGCTGGCAGAGATCACGAGTCAGTTCCAAATGTTGGCGTTGATCTTCGCCTACGGGTACCTGGTCTGCTTGATACAACAGCACGTCGGCCGCCATCAACATCGGGTACGTAAAGACGCCAACACCCACGCGGTCATCGCCCATCTTCTGCGACTTATCTTTGAACTGAGTCATGCGGCTGGCTTCACCGATGCCGGTCAAGCATTCCATTACCCAGCCGAGCTGATTGTGCGCGGTCACATGTGACTGAACAAAGAGCGTGCTCTTGTTGGGATCAATCCCCAACGCGACAAGCTGTGCCAACGAGGCCAATGTGCGCTTATGGAGATCCTTCGGATTTGGCTCTGATGTCAGTGCGTGTAAATCGACAACGCAATAAAAAGCATCGTGCGTCTCTTGTAGCTCGACCCATTGCTTGACCGCGCCTAAGAAATTGCCCAGATGGAAAGAATCGTGGGTTGGCTGAATGCCGGATAAGGCGCGCTTTTTGCCGGTCTTAGAGCTCGTCATGTGGCGTATCTTTCCGTTCCACTCGCGAAATTAACAATTGACCCGCCCGCTTGCCTTCCATGCTGAGCACTTTCAGGGTGAATTCATCGGTATCGATCTGGTCTCCGACCTCGGGGATGCGACCAAGTTGATGCATCACGTATCCGCCCACCGTTTCATAGGGACCATCAGGAATCTGAATGCCGGTCTCGTCATGCAAATCCTCGAGCGAAATCAGACCATCGACTTCAAAGTCTCCACTCTTGCTTTGCGGCGTGACTTCTTCATCTTCGGTGTCATATTCATCCCGAATTTCACCAATGAGGCGCTCCACCAAATCTTCCATGGTCACGATGCCGTCGGTGCCGCCGTATTCATCCAGAACAATTGCGATGTGGTGGCTATCGGCGCGCATCTCGGCGAGCGCCGGTAGTACGCCCTTGGTGCCGGGCAAGAACAAGACTTCGCGAACCAAATCTAAAATCGAATCCGATAGGTCGTGCTTGGCGGCCTGGACATTGAGCAAGTCGCGCACGTGAATAAAGCCAATGACCTCGTCCGTGGAGCCGCGCGTGACGGGATAACGCGAGTGGGCGGATTTCACGGCAACCGCGATGGCGTCGTTGATGGAGAGACCGACATCCATAAAATCCACTTCGGTGCGCGGCACCATAATTTCGTGCAGTTGTAAGTCGCTGGCGTTAAAGACTTCTTCCACGATGTCGCGTTCTTCCTCGGTCAGCGCGGCATGGCCGGTGACGAGGTCGACGAGTTCGGCTTCAGAGATTTCAGCTCGAGACTCGTAGGACTTCACGCCAAAGAGGCGCACGATTGCATCGGTGGATTTAGAGAGCAACCAGATGACTGGGCGAAAGATGATGGCGATGCGATCGATGATGCCGGCCGATGCCAGTGCGATGCCTTCGGTGCGATAGAGCGCCAATCGTTTCGGCACGAGTTCGCCAAAGACGAGTGATACATAAGAGATTGCCAAGGTCAGCGAGACAAGTGAAACGGTCTGCGCTAAGTTGGGTGACATCCCCCAGCGTCGAAAGACCGGAGTGACGTATGTACCCAGACGTTGCGATCCGAGCGCCGCGGATAAGAATCCGCAGAAGGTCACGCCAACCTGGGCGGCGGCTAAGAATCGGTTGGGATTTTTCGCTAGCTCGGCGACTCGACGACCGCGCTTGCCGCGGGATTCGAGTTGGCGGACTTGGGAGTCGCGCAGCGAGATGAGCGAGATTTCAGCGGCGACGAAGAGTCCGGCGACCAGGATGAAGAGCAGGACGAGCAAGACATCCCGAATCACGTGAGTGGTCATGCTCAAAGAATAGGCGTAACCTAGCCCCACTTCATCCAACGGACCGTCGGGCACGTACCTGCCCGGAGAAGGAGATACACCCATGGCATCTGTCGTATTCGACAACGCTTCCCGCATCTACCCAGGCACCACTAAGCCTGCGGTCGATAAATTAAATCTCACCGTCAATGATGGTGAATTCCTCGTCCTCGTTGGCCCATCGGGCTGCGGTAAGTCCACATCACTTCGTATGTTGGCAGGACTCGAGGAAGTCGATACCGGCGCAATTCGCATTGGTGACCGCGACGTGACCCACGTTGCTCCAAAGGATCGCGATATCGCGATGGTCTTCCAGTCATACGCGCTCTACCCACACATGTCGGTCGCCGAGAACATGGGCTTCGCGCTCAAGATCGCTGGCGTCGATAAGGCTGAACGCGATCGTCGCGTTGTTGAAGCCGCAAAGTTATTGGATCTCGAGGATTACCTCGATCGCAAGCCAAAGGCACTCTCTGGTGGACAGCGCCAGCGCGTAGCAATGGGTCGTGCGATTGTTCGCGAACCTCAGGTCTTCTTGATGGACGAACCACTATCAAACCTTGATGCAAAGCTTCGCGTTGCGACCCGCACCCAGATTGCTGCATTGCAGCGTCGCTTGGGTATCACCACCGTTTACGTGACTCACGACCAGGTTGAAGCTATGACCATGGGTGATCGCGTTGCAGTCTTGAAGGATGGCGTCTTGCAGCAAGTCGATACACCTCGCAATCTGTACGACAAGCCAAACAATGCATTCGTTGCCGGCTTCATCGGATCTCCAGCAATGAACTTATTGACCGTTCCTGTTTCAGGCGGCAAGGCAATGCTCGGATCTCACGGCGTTGATGTTCCTGCTTCTGCTGGTTCATCAGTCACCGTTGGTGTCCGTCCAGAAGGTTTCGCACCAGCTTCAACCGGCTTTGACGTAAACGTCGAAGTTGTTGAAGAGCTCGGTTCAGATGCTTTCGTCTACGGTAAGCCAGCTGATTCGACCGTGAAGTTCGCTAATGCCACCGACGAAGGTGCACAAGTCATCGTTCGTTGGGATCCAAAGAATCCTCCAAAGCCAGGCAGCAAAATCACTGTTGCTCCAGTTGCGGATTCGATTCACTTGTTCGACGCGACAACAGGTCTCCGTATTAATTAAGCATCAATCAAGCATCCATTAACGCTTAAAAGGAAAAGCCCCGCAGATATCTGCGGGGCTTTTTTGATGCGGTAAGACTTAAGCCATTGCGACTTTCAGGTTCTCGTCGATAGCTGCCAAGAAGTCTTGTGTGTTCAACCATGGCGCATC
>CAJAEK010000049.1 GCA_903938735.1 uncultured Actinomycetes bacterium
CGCGCCACCGCCACCGCCGCCAGCCCAACCCATCGGGACGCTACTTCCCGATCCCGCGCCGCCGAGATTTCCAAGGATTGATGGCGTCGTACTTGAGTCTAGAGTTACCGTGACGTTGGACGAGTAGAGAGCGCCGCCGCCCGAACCGTACTGTGGAGTTGATGTGCTTGGAGTTGCACTACAACCACCCGAACCTCCTCCGCCACCACCTCCATCTACTTTCATTGGACCGAAAACGCTATCGCCGCCGTCACCACAATTTGTAGGAGATGCATTTGCAGATGTAGCGCCAGTTCCACCCGCTCCCACGGTGATTGTTTCTGGACCATTAATAGTGAATCCGGAACCGAAGTAGTAACCACCAGCACCTCCGCCTCCACCGCCGCGGGGACCGCCACCGGCGCCGCCGCCAACTACGAGAACGTCCGCTTTTGTCACCGAACTTGGTAGCACCAGCAAACAGTTGGTTGAGGTGTTTGTGAAAGTGAGGATTGTGTAAAGAACTCCAGCCTGTTCGCCCGACGAATATTGAGAATATGTTCCTGATCCCATGTGGGTCGAAGTTGTGTAATCAGATGTTGTACAAGTTGGTACGGCATTTGCTGCAGGGGATATGAACGAGAGAAAACCAGCAACGAGCGCAGCGAGGGCCACGCGAATTCGGTACTGGGTTTTCACGAGCCAAATCTAGCGCTCGAATAAATTAATCTCTGTGTTGCTGGTGGACCGTACTGGGATCGAACCAGTGACCCCCACAATGTCAATGTGGTGCTCTACCGCTGAGCCAACGATCCTTGCTTTCTTACCTGAGAAATCCTACCTGACTAATTAGCCCGTCCGAAATCGTCCTCTACACGCTCAATATCGTCTTCCGCGAAGGATGTTCCGGTCTGAACTTCGATGAAGATGATTTCTTCAGTTCCTGTGTTGGCGAGGCGATGCAGGACGCCAATCGCAAACTCAACCGTGTCTCCTGGACCCACTGGTGAATCTTTGCCATCGATGGTGACCACACCCGTGCCTTGAACAATGAACCAGTGTTCGGCGCGAAACTTATGGCGCTGATAGGAGAGACGCTTTCCTGGTGAGACCCAGATGCATTTTGTCTTATGTGTTGCAGATTCTTGAAGGACTTCGTAGCGACCCCAGGGGCGTTCTGATTTCTCTAACATCAGGACTCCTTCTCCCAGTTCATATAACTCTTACGAAGAGATTAATTCACAGTGGAGGTCGGAACGGGATTTGAACCCGTGTAGCAGGATTTGCAGTCCTGAGCCTCGCCTCTCGGCCATCCGACCACGCTGTGGTTCATCCATTTGATAAGAGAGCGGACGACCGGGTTCGAACCGGCGACCTGAACCTTGGCAAGGTTCCGCGCTACCAACTGCGCTACGTCCGCGTATGCCTTCCGGTAATACCTTGCGATATCTCCCGATGAGCAGGGGAGAAATCTACCGCATCGTGGGATTCCGAACCAATCAGCCCTTTGCTAGTGGGTAGCGACCCGGAATGGCGGATTCTCGTTCAGGCGGGCGGGCTTATTGGTAACCTCGCCCCATGTCCACGCAGATAGCGGTAACGATAAATGGTGAATCTCGCCAGATCGAGGCCGACCAGCGACCCACCCACCTCTTTGCCGATGCTCCCGAGGTCGTGGTCTGCAAAGTAAATGGTGTTCTTAAGGATCTGTGGACCGAGCTAGCCGATGGCGACCAAGTTGTCGGCATTTCTATTTCAGAGCCAGAAGGCTTGGCAGTACTTCGCCACTCGACCGCCCACGTCTTAGCACAGGCAGTGCAAGAAGTATTCCCCGAGACAAAGCTCGGCATTGGGCCACCGATTACTGATGGCTTTTATTATGACTTCGATCCAGAGAAGCCATTTACGCCAGACGACTTAGAGAAGCTCGAATCCGCGATGCGGAAAATTGTTAAGGCGGGTCAACGATTTCGTCGTCGCGTTGTTACGGACGCAGAAGCTCATGCCGAACTATCTGGCGAGCCCTACAAAATTGAATTGATTGGCTTGAAGTCGTCCAACGCAGATGATGAATCCAGCGTTGAAGTTGGCTCAGGCGAATTAACTATCTACGACAACTTAGGTCGAGATGGCCAACCAGTCTGGAAAGACTTGTGTCGCGGACCGCACTTGCCATCGACCAAGCACATCCCAGCATTTAAGTTAATGAGATCTGCTGCTGCTTACTGGCGCGGATCCGAAAAGAATCCAATGCTGCAACGTATTTACGGAACCGCATGGCCTTCTCAAGAAGAACAAGATGCCTATCTACAACTCTTGATCGAAGCCGAAAAGCGCGATCACCGTCGTCTCGGCGCAGAACTTGATCTTTTCTCGTTCCCAGAAGAAGTGGGTTCAGGTCTTGCGGTCTTTCATCCAAAGGGCGGAATCATTCGTCGCGCGATGGAGGATTACTCACGTCATCGTCACGAAGAAGAGGCGTATCAGTTTGTCTATTCACCACACCTAACCAAAGCCGCGCTCTTTGAAACGTCGGGTCACTTGGATTGGTATTCCGAAGGTATGTATCCACCGATGGTGATGGACGAAGAACATCATGCCGATGGCACGATCAAGCGCGCCGGTCAGAAGTACTACATGAAGCCGATGAATTGCCCGTTCCACAACTTGATTTATAAGTCATCCGCGCGCTCCTATCGTCAGCTGCCGTTGCGATTGTTCGAATTCGGAACCGTCTATCGCTATGAAAAATCCGGCGTGGTTCACGGCCTGACTCGCGCCCGTGGTTTCACTCAAGATGATGCCCATATTTACTGCACCAAGGATCAAATGCCAGGGGAGTTGGACAGTCTCTTGACCTTCGTTCTTAACCTTTTGCGCGATTACGGCCTTGAGGATTTCTATCTCGAACTTTCGACGCGTAACCCAGAAAAGTCAGTCGGCGAAGACGCCGAATGGGAAGCCGCTACCGAGGCGCTACGCCAAGCGGCGTCAAAGCAAGGTCTCGAGCTCGTTATGGATCCGGGCGGTGCTGCTTTTTACGGTCCAAAGATTTCCGTGCAAGCGAAGGACGCGATCGGTCGCACCTGGCAGATGTCGACGATTCAGGTCGACTTCCAATTGCCACAACGTTTTGATTTGGAATTTCAAGCAGCGGACGGAACACGTCAGCAACCCGTCATGATTCACCGCGCACTCTTTGGCTCGATTGAGCGCTTCTTTGGAGTTCTCACCGAGCACTATGCCGGCGCCTTCCCTCCATGGCTCGCGCCCGTTCAGGTTCGAGCAATCCCGGTTGCCGATGCATTTACTCCATACCTTCAAGGAGTCGTCGATCAAATGCGCGCCGCTGGAATTCGTGTGGACATTGACGCATCAGATAACCGAATGCAGAAGAAGGTTCGCGACGCACAAATGGAGAAGATTCCATTCATGATGATCGCTGGCGAAGAAGATCAAAACGCGGGTGCTGTTTCGTTCCGTTACCGAAATGGTGAACAGAAGAATGGCATTGCGGTCGCTGATGCAATCGCAGAAATTCTCGCAGCCGTCAACAATCGCACCCAGATTTAGCGCTTCGATGAGTTCTGGAGATTCATTCGGCGGCGCCGGCATCCCTGATGCCTGGCAGCGCTTGTGGGCACCTCATCGCCTCAACTACTTAGCAGGGGAGAATCGTCCGCTTCCTGGCAACGATATTGCCTGCCCATTTTGCCGAATCCAAGAGTTGGATGATCCGCAAGCGCTCATCGTTCACCGTGGTTCAACCGCGTATGTGGTTATGAATCTTTATCCGTACAACGCCGGCCATTTACTGATTTGCGCCAATCGCCACGTTGCTGATTTGACCGACTTAACCATTGAGGAACGTGCCGAAATCTCAGAGCTGTCGGCTCATGCCATGCGGACGCTTCGTAAGGTCTCCTCGCCGGCGGGCTTCAATTTGGGAATGAACCAAGGTGCAATCTCTGGTGCAGGTGTCGCCGAACATATTCACCAACACGTAGTTCCACGTTGGGGCGGCGACGCGAACTTCATGCCGATAATCGGGCATACAAAAGTCTTGCCACAGCTCTTGAGTGAAACTCGGGCAGCACTAGCCGCGAACTGGTAACCGTTCTAGATAACTAGCAATCTCTGCTTTACCTAATCCAAGTGCTGCTACATAGGGAATTGCTGGATACAGCAAGGCGGCTTCAAAGGCACCTTCGCCAGCCGCTGATAATCCATCCAAATATTCTTTGCGGAACTCGAAGACCAACAGCTTATGTTCGGAATCGCTATCGCGAACCTCGCGGTTCCCATTCGAGTAGTCGATAATGTGCAGCGAATCAAGATCAATCAGCGCGGTAGGCGAGCCGCCGTCGTCATGCAATATTAGGAATGGATTGACTACAGGCTCTAGAAGTCGCCCGATGATCGGAACCATGTCATCGAAATCTGTCTCTGAACCGACCAAATCATCCACAACAACGATCGAGGGTACATAGAGCTCGCGCGCCTGATTCCATAGCTCGACCCCATCGGGAGAGATGCCCGTGACCGCACTGACAGCGATGAGAAAAACATCAGCGCCCTCGAGTGAGACGGCGGGAGTCCCCAGCTCATTGCTCAGCGCTGCGGCCGAATCGCCGAACGGAAATATGGCCGGTCTGGCGCTAGAAATTAGGTCGCTCACAGTTAGGAAGCCTACGATGTGAGCGATGCTTCAAGGTTCATTACGCCCTCCGATGACGCGGTTGATTACTCCGCTCAGTCGAGGCCTGCTCAAAATCGGCGTGACGGCTAATTCAATAACCGTCCTTGGTGCCGTAGGAACCATTTCAGCATCACTTCTCCTCTTCACGACCGGCCACCTCTTTGCCGGCACCATGGTCATCACCGTCTTTGTCTTAACGGATTTGCTCGACGGCACACTTGCTCGAATGTCTCCGCAAGGCACAAGCACCTGGGGAGCGCTTTTGGATTCCACGCTTGATCGAGTGGGCGATGCGGCGGTCTTGGGATCGCTGATTTATTGGCTCATGAAATCGCACGATCGATTGGTTGGCGTTGCCTTCGTTGCATTGGTGGCGGGCTCGTTAATTTCCTACATCAAGGCCCGGGCAGAGTCGTTAGATATTGAATGTAACGGTGGAATAGCAGAACGAACCGA
>CAJAEK010000050.1 GCA_903938735.1 uncultured Actinomycetes bacterium
CAGTCGCCATAACCAAGGCTGCCGTTTGTTGCGCGGCGATGTGGTGAGTGGTGGAAATCAAGAAGTGTTGTCGTGCCCGAATCAACGACCAAAATAATGTCGCCACCGCGACCACCGTTACCGCCGTCAGGTCCGCCCAATGGCTTGAACTTTTCGCGGTGCACAGAGACGCAACCGTCGCCGCCACTGCCGGCAAAGGCGTGGAGCGTTACGCGATCAACAAACGATGCCATCTGCTCCTACCTTTCGCTCGTGCTTACTGGTTAAAAGTTCTTATGAAATAAAAAGCGGGCCCGCAGTACGCGGACCCGCCAAAAAAATATCCGCGCTTAGGCTGATACGGCTACGGGAACGATGTTCACTACCTTGCGACCGCGAGCGCGACCGAAAGCAACTTCGCCAGCAGACAACGCGAACAATGTGTCGTCCTTACCGATACCAACATTTGCACCTGGGTGGAAAACTGTTCCGCGCTGACGGATCAAGATTTCACCAGACTTAACAATCTGACCTGCGTAGCGCTTGATACCGAGGTATTGCGCATTCGAATCGCGACCGTTACGTGTAGACGAGACGCCCTTTTTACTTGCCATTAGTCTGCACCTCCCCTTACTTGTTGATCGCGGTGATCTTCACGCGCGTTAGTTGTGCTCGGAAACCTTGACGACGGCGGTAGCCGGTCTTGTTCTTGTAACGAAGGATGTCGATCTTTGGACCCTTTTCTTCTGACAAAACTTCGCCAGTGACCTTGACGCCAGCAAGTGCTGCAGCATCGGTAGTAAGGGTTGTGCCATCAACAAGAAGCAATGCAGGGAAAGAGACCGAAGCTCCGACCTTTGCGTCGATGCGGTCCACAGTTACTGTGTCGCCAACGGCAACCTTCTCTTGACGGCCGCCAGCTTTAACAATCGCGTACACGGTGACACCTTTCCTAATACTGCTCTTACTTCTATGACGCCCAGTTCTAGCTGAAATTGGGCAGAGGGTAAGGGTACGGACTGGCCGCCCCTCGGGTCAAACTGGACTATTCGGGCGTAATTACGCCTGTACTGACCGCTCGGCGACGGCGACGCTGGCCGGTTGGGGCTGATTCGGTGACAGCTTCCTCGGCGACCGATTCCTCGGTGACCGATTCCTCGGCTGGATGATCGTCTTCAAAATCATCCTCATGGACGGTCGGAACATAACGCTGGTCCATATCCTTATCGAGCGCGGTCTTGCGAACTGGCTCGTTATGGATGTGAATACCGCGACCACCACAGCTTTCGCAGGTAGTCGAGAAGGCTTCAATCAAACCTTGGCCAACCCGCTTACGCGTCATCTGAACCAGACCGAGCGAGGTTACTTCTGCAACCTGATGCTTGGTGCGGTCACGACCGAGGCATTCCACCAAGCGCCGCAAAACCTGATCGCGGTTGGATTCCAACGCCATATCGATGAAGTCGATAACGATGATTCCGCCCATATCGCGCAGACGCAATTGGCGGGCAATTTCTTCGGCCGCTTCCAAGTTGTTCTTGGTAACGGTCTCTTCCAAGTTGCCGCCCTTGCCGATGAACTTACCGGTGTTCACATCGATAACAATCATCGCCTCAGTGCGGTCAATAACAAGCGATCCGCCCGACGGTAGATACACCTTGCGATCGAAGGCCTTCGCAAGCTGTTCTTCAATGCGGTACTCGGCGAACATTTCACGCGCGCCGGTCCACTTCTCAATTTTTGCAGTCAACTCTGGCGCAATATGGCCGAGATAATTATTGATCTCATCCCACGCATCGTTGCCTTGGACAATCATCTTGTTGAAATCTTCATTGAAGATATCGCGGATAACGCGAACAGTCAGATCTGGCTCGCTATACAAAAGCGATGGCGCACTGGTGCTGTTTGACTCCGCCTTGGCTTGAATATCTTCCCATTGCGCTTTCAGACGAGCGACATCGTGGGTCAACTCTTCTTCTGAAGCGCCTTCCGATGCGGTACGAACAATAACGCCTGCTTCATCAGGAATTAAGTTCTTCAAGATTGACTTCAAACGTGAACGCTCCTGGTCAGGCAAGCGACGACTGATTCCGCTCATTGCGCCACCGGGAACATAAACCAAATAACGACCAGGCAAGCTGATCTGACTTGTCAGACGAGCGCCCTTCTGTCCGATGGGATCCTTGGTGACCTGAAC
>CAJAEK010000051.1 GCA_903938735.1 uncultured Actinomycetes bacterium
CGCCATCTTTTTCAATCGCTGCAAAGCTGCGCTCCAACTGCTCGCCACAATCGCAGCGTTGACTGCCAAAGGCATCGCCCGTTAAGCACTCGGAGTGCAAACGAAGAAGCGCTTGGTCGTGTGGCTCGCCGTATTTAAGAATCGCGTGCTCAACACCAGCAGGAGAGATATGCACGGCAATCTGCCATTCGCCACTGACCCGAGGCAACTTCGCCCATTGGTAATCCTTGGGCAAGACTGTGAACGCCGGAATCTTCTTCTCGGCGTAGTCCGCTAACTCTTGAATCGAATACATCGGAATCGAATGTGCTTCGGCAAATTTCTGCAAGCTCTCACCGCGCATCATGGATCCATCGTCATTCACCAACTCGGAGATTGCAGTCATGGGTTGTGCGCCAACAAGGCGCGCCATTACAACACCAGCTTCGGTGTGGCCCCGGCGAGCACGCAACAATTGTGGATGCGCGGTAAGTGGAAATATGTGACCCGGACGAGAAAAGTCATTCACCGTGGAATCTTTCGACGCCAGAGTGTTGATGGTGTTGGCGCGTTCTTGAGCGCTGATGCCAGTCGTCAATCCATTTAGTGCATCCACCGAAACAGTAAATGCGGTCTTCTTCTCATCCTGGTTGTTCTTGACCATCGGTGGCAGATGTAAACGAGACGCGGCCTCTTGTGGCATCGTCACGCAAATGACGCCTGATGTGTATCGAACCATAAAGCCAACGCTCTCTGGCGTAGCGGTCTCGGCCAGCAACATTAAATCGCCTTCGTTCTCGCGCGACTCATCATCCGTGATGATGACGAACTTGCCCTTCGCGAATTCCGCTAACGCATCTTCAATGCTCATATTGTGAGTACTCACTTATCGCCTCTCTTGAGCAACCGCTCTACATACTTCGCGAGCACATCAACCTCAATGTTGACCGAATCCCCCACTGCGCGAGCGCTCAAATTCGTTTTCTGAAGTGTCTCTGGAATCAACCAAACCGAGACTTGATTGCCAGCGTCGTCCAGCTCTCCCACAGTCAGAGATACGCCATCAATGCAGATCGAACCTTGTGGCTGTAGGTACTTCATCAAATGGTCGGGGATGCTCACATCCACGCGCTGCCACTTCTCGCCCGGCTCAATCGCCTTCACGGTGCCTACGCCATCGACATGGCCCTGAACGATATGGCCACCCAGACGATCTGATACTCGAGCAGCGAGTTCGAGATTCACGCGCGATCCGACCGCGAGCGAACCCAATGAGCTGAGCTTTAAGGTCTGAACCATCACATCAGCGGTGAAGAATTCTTCACCTAAATCAATCGCTGTTAGGCACACTCCGTTGACCGCGATGGAATCACCAATCTTTACCTCAACCAAGAAATCTTTAACATCAAAGCGGAAAACCGCACTATCTGCGCCGCGATTAATCGCGCCAACCGTGCCAACTGCTTGAACCAAACCGGTAAACATTATTTCCCTACTTTCAGATGTGAAGCGATATCCGACCCAATTTTTGAGACCGAGACCAGCTGTAGATCAATTCGATTCGCCAATGAATCGATTCCTAAATCTCCGATAAACGAACGACCTGCGCCCAATAGCGTTGGCGCTTGAATCAATACAATTTCATCAATCAACCCGGCCCGAAACATCGCGGTACCTAATTCACTGCCAGATTCAACCAAGACTTGCTTTACGTTGTGAGCCAAGAGTGAAGCGTTTAACGAGTCGAAATCATGTGATTGGTGATGAAGCGTTTGCGCGCGTTCATCTAAAACCTTTGCATTCGCTGGAATCGCTCGTTTTCCAACGACCACACGTAATGGATTTAAACTCTTCACATCATCATGTGGAATCAACTCTGGGTCATCGGCGATCACGGTGCCGGTCCCCACCAAAATTGCATCTGACTGACGACGAAGGCCAGAGACATACGCTCGCGATGCTTCGCCGGTGATCCACTTTGATGAACCATCTGAAGCCGCAGTCTTGCCGTCGAGTGTTGCAGCGATCTTCCAGATATAGAGCGGGCGCTTCTGTTCCATCACGTGAAGCCAGGCACGATTAACGAACCGCGCTTCTTCTTGTAATACGCCGTAAATAACTTCTACGCCCGCGGCTTCAAGCCGTGCCTGGCCACCAGCGGCGACTGGGTTGGGATCCGTCACAGCAAAGACCACTCGCTTTATTCCTGCGGCAATGATTGCTTCGGTACATGGTCCGGTTTTGCCCGTGTGATTGCAGGGCTCCAGCGTCACCACGATTGTTGCATTACTCGGTATTGACCGCGCGTTCTTGATTGCGACAACTTCTGCATGGTCACCACCGGCATGAAAACCATCCGAAAGGATCGTTCCATCTGAGTCGATAATGACTGCACCCACGACTGGGTTAGCGCCGGTGCGACCTTGGCCTTGAGCAGCCAGAACGATGGCGCGACGCATCGCGACTTCGTAATGATTCTGCATCTCGCCCATGTAAATCTCCGCCTCCGGTTAGGAATGCCCGGGGTCGTCAGCGCAAAAGGGATAGCGCAAGAGAGCACGAAAAATCGCGCTCTTATAGTTCCCTCTCATCCGGACTTTAACCGTCGGTCTTGGAATTACACCAAGTCCACCGTTAGCTGGCTGCCAACGGGTCGCAGACTTTCACTGCCGGTTCGGAATTACACCGACCCCGAGAACTGCCTTAAGTATAACTCTGATTAGAGCGTAGGAAGTCCCGAGATAACAAGCTGGGTCAGCGGCAGACGCACGCGTGGCGACTTCTCGCGCTCCAGCAACGTTGCATCCTGCAAATGATCAGCCGGTGCTTGTGTGCCGAGAACGAGAATTGCTATCTGCGAGAAATGTGCAGGTAGGTCGAATTCAGCGCCCACTGCATCGCGATCAAAGCCCGCGACTTGGTGCACCGCGATACCGCGATGGTTTGCTTCAACGGTCATGAACGCCCCAGCAAGGCCAGCGTCATAGAAAGCGAGTGGACGAGCAGAGCCATCTTCGTTAACGGTAATTGCGCCAACCAGAATGTAGGCCGATGCGGTCGGTGCCCACATCGCGTTAAAACCTGAGAGGTGCTTGCTGATTGTTTCGAAATGAGCGTCGCCACGCTTGGCAACAATAAAGCGCCACGGTTGGAGGTTATTTGAAGACGGCGCCCAACGGCCGGCCTCCAGAATCGCGGTCAAATCAATATCTGAAATCTCGGCGCTCTTATCAAACGAGCGAGGGCTCCAGCGCTCCGCGAGCAATGGATGGATCGGTGCTGAACTTTCGGCGCTTTTCTTCATGATTATTTATCTGCTTCTCTCTTAGCTATGGTGATGACCGAATCTAACATCTTCTCGGTTAACTTTCCTGTGAAGGTATTTTGCTGGCTCGGGTGATAGCTGCCGACAATCAATCGCTTGATTCCATCTGGCCCAACGACGGTGACTTTCACACCATGCCCAAATTTCGGACGAGGCTTCGGAATCGTGAATCCCATCTCACTAAGCTGAGTAAAGAGCGCGGTCCACGCGAAATTCCCGAGCACTAAAAAGGATTTAGTGGTCGGTAATAGAAGGAACAATTCATCGCGCATAAATGGTGCGCAAGCGGCCTTCTCTTCATTGCTTGGCTTGTTATCAGGTGGCGCGCATCGAACGGCACAGAGAATTCGGGTATCAATTAATTCTTGACCATCATTGCGGTCAGTGCTTGTTGGAATCTTCGCCAGACCGGCACGGTGCAACGCACCGAACAACCAATCACCGGAACGATCACCAGTAAAAATACGCCCGGTCCGATTGGCGCCATGCGCGCCGGGAGCTAAACCAATAATCAAGATGCGGGCATCTGCTGGGCCAAAACCAGGAATCGGCTTACCCCAATATTTTTCATCCTCGTATGACTTTCGCTTAACAATCGACACTTCTTCGCGCCACTCGACTAATCGAGGACAGGTAGTGCATTTAATGACCGCTGCATCTAATTGTTTAAGACTCTTGTACAAGCGACCAAGCCATTCCATCCAAAATATCGGATTCGGATGCAACAAAATCATTGGCGCCTGTCGCAATCATCACACGCGAGAGAACCAATGCACCAGCCGCAATCACATCGACCCGCCCCGGATGCATGTAACCCAGCGCCGCAATCTCGTCCCGAGACATTAACGCGAACTTCTGGGCCACCATCAAGACATTGTTTGCTGGGATGCGTGAGAGGTGAATTGAATAGCGGTCATATTCCGGCAGCTCCAGAACGGCGGCCGCCACGGTCGTCGCAGTGCCCGCAACACAGATCAGAGTCTCGGCTTTGGTGATGGGGACATGCTTGGCTGCTTGTGCAATGGCATCATCAATATCAGCAATCGCCTTTGCGACGCTGAGCGCGTCTGGTGGGGACTTCTTCAAGTGCCGCTCGGTCATACGGACGCAGCCGATGTTGGTGCTGTATGCCGCCTCAACCTCGGTGCTGCCATAAACGAATTCAGTGGATCCGCCGCCGATATCAACGACAAGATATGGCGCACCAATCTCGTTCATCTCTTTGGTGGCGCCAGAAAACGAAAGTGCTGCCTCTTCGGTGCCAGGTATCACTTCCGGTTCGATTCCCAACAAATCACGAACGCCATCGATAAAGAGGTCACGGTTGCTGGCATCACGAGTAGCGCTGGTCGCGCAGAAACGTATCTTTTCCACGCCCTTGGATTTAATGAGATCAGCGTACTTTGCGGTCGCCGCCAAGGTGCGCTCAATCGCTTCGGGATTGAAGGCCTTGTGCTTGTCGACGCCTTGTCCCAGTCGAACTACTTCCATTTCACGCGCTACTTCGCGGAATTGTCCATCGTGAATGTCGGCAATCAATAACCGAATTGAGTTTGTTCCACAATCAATGGCTGCAACACGACTCATTGAGCGCCTCCTTCTTCAATCGCTAATGTGCATGGATCAGCTTCCCACCACCTGGATAAAGCTGCGAGCGCTTCATCTCCGAATGGATTAACGCCCGGGCCAGCTGAAAGTGAATGTGCAACGAGCGAATGTAAACATTTCACACGAGTCGGCATTCCGCCCGCAGTGATTCCATCAACCTCCGGCACATCCATACCTAACGCAGCGCGATCAGATAAATATGCTTGATGTGCGGCGGCGTATTGGGCCGCGACAGATGGGTCCGTCGCAAGTCGTGATTCCATTTCTGCCATCATGCCAGTTGTCTCTAGCGTCGAAATCGCCGCCGTAAGACGAGGACATGTGGCGTAATAAAAAGTAGGAAACGGAGTTCCATCGCTCAATCGTGGTGGCGTCGCAACAACCGCTGGCTTTCCACATGGACAGCGATACGAAATCGCGTGAACATCACGTGGTCTGCGACCTAACTGAATCGCAATTGCTTCAATATCGTCAGCTGTTGGCTGTGATGATTCTGGTCGACTCATGGGTGGGTATTCGTATTAGTAATAGATGAAACCAAACGGTCGTACCACGGCAGACCCATCGGAATTGAATTGGCAACTGGAGCAGCGGGTGCGCCCGAGGTGTGAACGACTTCGCCGGAGCCAATCACTATGTATTGGGTCTCGCCCGGAAAAATAAAGTGCAGCCGTTGCCGTGCTTGAGATGCAACGTAGGTTGGGTCGTTCCACTGAGCTAATTCTTTTTCGGCCGCGGTAAGTGAGGCCTGGGTATCTTTGAGGCCGCTACGAAGCGCGTTGATTTGTGCTTTCTGGGCAAAGTAGCGCTGCATCGGTGGCGCCAAAGTAATCGCCATTAAAAAAAGAACAGATACAAATGCCAACGCTCGACCAGAGATGCCGCGAGACTTTAAGAAGTCTGTGGCAATGGCCGAGCGTTGACGCATAACTTTTCTTTGAACTCTTACTTGCCAGTGAAGCGAGGGAAGGCAGCGCGACCAGCGTAGAACGCTGAATCTGCAAGCTCTTCTTCGATGCGAAGCAATTGGTTGTACTTTGCGACGCGCTCGCTACGAGCAGGGGCACCTGTCTTAATCTGGCCACACTCGAGCGCGACCGCAAGATCTGCGATGGTGGTGTCTTCTGTTTCACCAGAGCGGTGCGACATCATTGAGCGATAACCAGCGCGGTGCGCCATGGAGACTGCATCAATTGTCTCGGTCAAAGTTCCAATTTGATTAACCTTAACCAACAACGCATTTGCGGTGTGAGCAGAAATTCCCTTTGCCAAACGCTCTGGGTTGGTAACGAACAAATCGTCTCCAACAATCTGAATCTTGTTACCAAGCTCGGCGGTCATCTTTGCCCAGCCGGCCCAGTCATCTTCATCCAATGGATCTTCGATAGATACCAATGGATAGGACTTCACCAAATCTGCGTAGTAAGCGATCATCTCGTCCGATGTGCGCTGCTTGCCTTCGAAGGTGTACTTGCCGTCCTTGTGGAATTCAGTCGCAGCAACGTCCATAGCTAGCGCAACATCTTTGCCTGCCTTGTAACCAGCTGCTTCAACAGCTTCAAGAATTAAATCAAGTGCAGCGCGGTTGCTCTCCAGGTTTGGCGCAAAGCCGCCCTCATCGCCGATGCTGGTCGCTAGGCCACGCTTCTTCAACACCGACTTGAGGCTGTGATAAATCTCGGCGCCCCAGCGGAGTGATTCCTTAAATGATTCAGCACCAATCGGCGCAACCATAAATTCTTGAATATCAACGTTGGTATCTGCGTGAGCGCCACCGTTGAGAATGTTCATCATTGGGACTGGCAATGTGCGAGCAGTTGGCCCACCGATGTAGCGGAAGAACGAGAGTTCGCAGCTTTCCGCTTGAGCGCGTGCAACGGCTAGTGATACACCGAGAATCGCGTTAGCGCCGAGCTTGCTCTTGTTCTTTGTGCCATCCAGATCGATCATCTCTTGATCAATGAGACGTTGGTCTTGGGCATCGAATCCGCTTACAGCTGGAGCGAGTTCGTCGTTAACAAAGTTAACAGCCTTCTCTACGCCCTTACCGAGATAGCGCTTTCCGCCATCGCGAAGTTCTGCCGCCTCAAAGGCACCTGTCGAAGCTCCGCTCGGAACTGCTGCACGAGCATTTGAACCATCTTCAAGAACTACCTCTACCTCAACCGTTGGATTTCCACGGGAGTCCAAGATTTCGCGCGCATGTACTGCCTCAATTAGTGCCACTTTTTACTCCTACTTATTCGCTCTTCGGGGGGTGTAGTTCGCAAACTTCATCGTTGTGCAAAATCTATGGCCCGATTCTATCGGCTTTAGTTGGATCCCGGCCCAGGCGCTTCGGCCGCATGAATCTTCGCGATATATGCCTTGGTCGCGGCACGCAGGGCGGATTCGGCATCCAGCCCCTGCAATCGCGCCTGATCCAAAATTCCCAAGAGCGCCAAACCGAGTTCTTCCTCGCCGCAACCATCCGCAATCTTCACCGGATGTTTGACCGGAATTTCGATTCCAAATTTTTCTGCGCGATACATCATCTTTGACGCCAGTGCCATCGCGGGCAGCGCCATCGGGACGCCGTCTGTTGCAGATGTACGACCCTTCTCAAGCGCCTTTTGTGCCTCCCAATTTTCGAGAACTTCTTCACTTCCGGAAACTTTTACATCGCCAAAGACGTGTGGGTGGCGGCGGACCAATTTGTCGGCGACTTCGCGCGCGACATCATCAACGTTGAATGGATCGGTCGGATGTTCTTCGGCCATTCGGGCATGGAAGTAGACCTGGAGCAAGACATCGCCTAGCTCTTCGCGCATCTCTTTCCGGTCACCTTTTTCGACCGCTTCAATAAATTCGTACGACTCTTCAATCAAATATTTCAGCAACGATTCGTGCGTCTGTTCGGCATCCCAGGGGCAGCCACCAGGCGAACGAAGGGTGTTCATTACTTCGCGAAGGCGAAGTAATTCCGGCGATTGCATTATTTAGATGAGACCGCGGTATTTGGGGTGTTCAGTGCAACTACATCAGCCGTCGCCGCATCCCATGAGCCGTACTGAGGATTAATAGTGACGCCCTCTGCCTTCGCCTGCTCTACAACGAGTGCCTGGATCGCCTCACCGTTCGTATTAGGAACGTTTGCGGCCTTCGCCAGTGCGGTCAGCTTTTCGGTAATCAAAATAGTGCGTAGATAACGATCAAAGTCGGTTGATGCGATTCCGGCGTTCACGAGCGCTGATGGCAGATTAGTGACTCCACCAATTTGAGAATAAATAGCGGTGCGCTGTGATGCGATATCGCCATCGGTGATAGATATCTTGTGCTTGGTTGCAACATCATCCAAAAGCTGTGAAAGAACGAAGAAGCGAAGCTGACTGCGCTTCAGGTCTGCGCCAGTAAGCAGCGATGACATTCCTTGGGTAGAGACCTTGGTTCTTTCCGACAGGATGGTGGCAACGCTATTTTCAACCTTGGTATTCGAAACCTCTGCCTTGCCGATCTTTGCGGCCGCGGTCATCGAAGAACATCCGGTCAAAACTAACGCTGACGCCGCAATAACGGCGACCGCTGCTTTCTTCATGGCTGAACTCTTCACAATTTCTCCTGTCAGTTCTTCTTCGCTAAGACTGGCTCCACAATCGTGTCGATGACTTCGACCGTCCATGGCAGAACCAAAGTATCCCCTACATCACCGCCACCTATCCAATTTGGCGCGGCCGAGCGAGCAACCAAGACCGTCTCATTCGCTGATTTCACGATGGAACCTGGGTAGACCCGATTGAGTCGCATCACAATTGAATCCGGTAGCGTGATTGGTGAAAGTCGCAGGAACTTGCCTTGCAAGACCACTTCGGTTAATCCGTAACCCTTTGCACGAACTCGAAGTGCCGCCAACTTCATCAGCTCTTCCGCCGGTTCGGGCAATTCGCCAAATCGATCGACTAATTCTTCGCGGATCTCCGCCAGCTCTTGCTGCGATGTCGCATCTGCCATTCGGCGATAGATATCTAATCGAAGTCGCTCGGCCGGCAAGTACTCGACCGGAATATGTGCGGTAATCGGTAATTCAATCTTGCACTCTTTATAACGTGGATGCTGATCTTTCTCATCCACAAATCCCACTTTGAATTCTTCTACCGCTTCGCTGACCATTCGCATGTAGAGATCGAACCCGACTTCAGCGATATGCCCTGATTGTTCGCCACCCAAAAGATTGCCGGCACCACGGATCTCTAAATCTTTGAGCGCTACTTGCATACCGGAGCCCAAGTCAGCGTTGGTTGCGATTGTGGTGAGACGATCGTGCGCGACTTCGGTTAGTGGCTTATCGGGTGAATACAAGAAATAGGCATAAGCGCGCTCGCGACTGCGACCGACCCGGCCTCGAAGTTGGTGCAACTGAGATAGTCCGTAATTTTCTGCTCGGTCAACAATTAACGTGTTGGCATTCGGAACATCGATGCCGTTTTCAATAATGGTGGTGGCGACCAAAATATCGAATTCACGCTCCCAGAAGGCGAGGATGACTTCTTCGAGTTCGCGCTCGCCCATCTGTCCGTGCGCCACCCGAATTCGGGCTTCCGGCACCAACTTCTTTAATCGTTCAACCACGCCATCGATGCTCTCTACCCGATTATGAACAAAGAAGACCTGACCGTCTCGGAGTAATTCCCGGTGGATGGCCGCCGTTATCTGCTTGTCATCTTGGATGCCGACATAGGTAAGAACCGGGTGACGTTCCTCTGGTGGTGTGGTGATATTCGACATTTCACGAATACCGGTGATTGCCATTTCCAAGGTTCGCGGAATTGGTGTGGCAGACATAGAGAGTACGTCGACGTTGGTGCGAGTCTTCTTCAATTCTTCCTTATGTTCCACGCCGAAGCGTTGTTCTTCGTCGACAATCACCAGACCCAAGTCCTTGAATACGACATCTTTGGAAAGTAATCGATGGGTTCCAATAACGACATCGACCGTTCCCTTTTCTAGCGCTTCGACTATTTCCCGGCTCTCTTTCGCAGTATTAAATCGAGAGAGGCCAGCGACTCGAACCGGGAAGCCGGTATAGCGATTGGTGAATGTTGTGAGATGTTGCTGCACAAGCAAAGTCGTCGGAACCAAAACCGCGACTTGTTTTCCATCTTGTACTGCCTTGAAAGCCGCGCGAACCGCGATTTCCGTCTTGCCATATCCCACATCGCCACAAACCACGCGATCCATCGGATGCGGCTTTTCCATATCGCGTTTTACTTCATCGATAGTCGCCATCTGATCTGTGGTTTCGACATAGGCAAAAGAGTCTTCAAGCTCGCGCTGCCATGGTGTATCCGGTGAGAATGCGTATCCCGGCGCTGCCATTCTTGCTGCGTAGAGTTGAATCAATTCCGCCGCAATCTGCTTAACCGCTTTACGGGCCTTACGTTTTGCATTCTGCCAATCTGCGCCGCCAATCCGGTGCACTGCCGGCGCTTCTCCGCCGACATATTTCGTCACTTGTTCCAATGTGTCGGTCGGGACGTAAAGTCGATCAGCAGGTTGTCCACGTTTAGACGAGGCATATTCAATAACTACGTATTCGCGCGAGATACCACCGACTGTGCGTTGAATCAGCTCGATATACCGTCCAACACCGTGTTGCTCGTGCACGACGTAATCGCCTGGCTTCAGCTCAACTGGGTCAATCGCTTTCTTGCGGCGGGATGGCATACGCGCCTGGTCTTTGCCCGAGGTGCGCTGGCCTGAGACGTCCTTCTCAGTAATGACCGCGACTTTGTGCTCGTCGCTGAAGTAACCATGTTCAATCGCTGACGTGGTCAAATAAACGGCGTCACGCGTAAGTGCAGAATGAATTTCTGAAACGATGCGTACCGGAATATCAGCCTCGATCAAAAGTGATTGATAGCGCTCAAGAATTCCGTGGCCGGGAGCGGTAAAAAGAACTAAGTATTTAGCGCTTAACCATTGGCGAATATCATCCACAACAGGTTCAAGCTTGCCCTTATAGATAGGTATCGCTTCAAAAGTATCTAGTGGATTCTCGGCTTCTGGGTCTAACGCAAAGAGGTTGAGCGATTGCCAGGTTGATCCGCGGGATTCGAACTCGTGCCGAATCTGATCCAAGCCAAAATATCCACCGGCCATCTCCGATAAATCGATGGGTGCAACTGCGCCAAGCGCGGCGTTCGACCAGGCTGCTTCCAAAAACTCCTGATTGGTATTAATCAGATCCAGCGCACGCGATTGAACGCGTGGTTCATCAACAACGACCGCTGAAAAATCTTTTGGTAAATAGTTAACGAGCGAAACTAATTCTGGCTTGAGAAGTCCTTGTAGCGACTCCATGCCCTCGACCGAGATTCCTTGCGATAATTTGTGCGCCATTTCTGCGACCTGCGGAAATTCGGCGGCGACGTATTTCGCGCGTTCTCGAACATCTGGCGAAAGTAAGAGTTCTCGACATGGGTATACGACCGTCTCGCCAGTGACGGGCGCAAAGGTGCGCTGGTCGGCGACCGTAAAGAATTGAA
>CAJAEK010000052.1 GCA_903938735.1 uncultured Actinomycetes bacterium
TCCAAGCGATGAGATGCTGCCATGCGCACCAGTTGAAGCGACAACGGAGTAGGTATTAATGGCATAGCTTGCCGTTACAGATTTATTGGAGGTGAGATTGGAATCCGTGCGAGATGCTGTAGATACCAAGTCACTCCACTGAGTGAAGTGGTAACCCGTTGGAGCTACGGCGGTCACCTGGGTTCCGCTCGATCCATACGCAACAGTTTGAGGAGTCGTTCCTGAAAGAGTTCCAGAACCAGGGTTATACGAAAGTGTGAATGTGTCGATTGCAAACGTTACGTAAAGAGTGCGACCAGCTGTAATCGCCCCGAAGGTGTATGAGGTAGACGTCGCTACTGTGACGCTATCAACTGAGACCGATGCGACGTGGTAACCCGTTGCTGGCGCGAAAATGAAGGATGGCGTCGACCCATAATTGACAACCTGAGCAGAACTTGGAGAAATAGTTCCATTCGCGCTGGCGCCAACATTGATTGTGAATGTATCTATCGCAAAGGTGACATCAATTGTGTGGGCGGCAGATACACCGCTAAAGGTATATGTGGAAGCTATTGTCGTTGGCGAGCCATCGATAACTAAGGCTGAGACGTGATACCCGGTGGCAGGAGTGAAGGAATAGGACTGATCACTTCCGTACGAAACCTGAGTAGTACCACTAGGCGAAATGGAGCCGCTCCCTGTCGCAGTCGCAACAATTGCGTATTGCGTGAGCGCAAATGTTGCGGCGATTGTGTGATTTGCAATGACTTCGGTGAATGTGTAACTCGAAACCGGAGATACAGTCACTGAGTCAACGAGAAGGGTCGCGATTGAGTAATGGGAATTTGGGGTAATCGTGTAAGTCTGGTTATTACCAAAAGCTACGTTCGTTGAACCGGATGGCGAAATCGAACCATTCGATCCAGCAGAAGAGGTAAATGTGTACGGGATTGAGGACGAGAATACGGCTGAAACCGTAACGTTAGCCTGAACATTCGCCTCTTGACGAGGATTCTGGGTAGAGCCATCGCTCCAACGTACGAAGGTATAGGCACCTGATGAAGCAGTCGCAGTTACCCAAGGCCCATCATTTCCCCACAAAACGGTGGCAGATGAAACGTCAACTGTTCCACCTGTCCCGGAAGAGTAGCGAAGTGTGTAGTTCGCAGTCGCAAATGTCACTGCGATGGTGTGATTAGCAGTCAAGGTATCGAAGGTGTATCTATTTACAACGCTCTGACTTACACCGTCAATCACGAGGGATTGAATTGCCATGGAGGTGTTTGGGGTAAAGGTGTAGGTCGGACGTTGGCCGTAGTTATAGGTCGAGGCTCCCGAAGGCGAGATTGTTCCATCTGAATCCGAAGTGGCTGTGATGGTGAATGTTGTATATGCAAAGTTAGCAGTGACGGTTAAGTCATTAGTTGCATTCAAATCACGGCGGCTCGCGGTGGAAACGCCATCGCTCCAGCCAGTGAAGTAAGCACCTGTTACAGCAACTGCTGTGACGGTGTCACCATTTGCTCCCGCAATTACGCCTTGACTCAACGTTCCAGTGATGGAGCCACCGGCGCTTGTGATGTAAGTAAAGGTGTAACCATTAATTGCAAAGTTCGCAGTTACCGTTACATCAGCGGTGGCATTTGCATCTGTGCGCGTTGCAGTAAGAACTCCATCACTCCAGGAGACGAAATGATATGTGGTATCAGGTAGCGCAGTGACCGACGTTCCACTGCTTCCATAATTCACGGTCTGACTTAGATTTCCAGAGATCGATCCGTGTGCCCCAGCCGTATAGGAGAGCGAGAAGGTAATTGGCGCCCACTGGGCGAAGAGGTTGGTATCTCCAGTGACCGTAAGCGTGGATGAGGCACCAGCACCTGCAAGTTTGAAAGTTCCGGTGAGAGTCGGTGGAACATATGTAGAACCGGAACCATCAGCTCGTGTATTCCAGCCTGCGAATGCGAATCCGGTGCGAGCGAGCCCACCAGTGTTATCCGCAACAGTAGCAGTTGAGTTGTAGTACGCAGTTTGATCAGCCGGCGCACTACCCGCTGCAGCTCCATTCTTCTTATAAGAAATGGTGTACACGTTGATCGTCCATTGGGCATACAAAGTAGTTGCCGCAGTGACCGTGTAAGTATCAAGGCCTGAAGCACCAACAGCTATTCCAGAGCCGTTAGCGCGGGTGTTCCAACCTGCAAATGTATAACCAGGTTTTGCAAGCGCACCAGTGTTCTGTGGTGCAGTGATGACACCCTGGTAGTTCGCACTCATCGACGCTGGGTTCGTTCCGCTGACGGCAGTATTGCTATCAAATGAGATGGTGTAAGAGTTGATAGACCACACTGCATAGAGCGTCAAATTCGCCGCAGTTGCATACGTTGCTGCCGGAGCAAACGTTGAGTTGGCTGTAGCAGTAGAACTATCGCCCCAGCCCGCGAAGGTGTAACCGGTGCGAGTAAACCCAGCCGTGGCTACGGAAACAATGGTTGTACCGGCAGCGGCGGTGAACGCACTTGAAAGGTAATCACTTCCGCTACCACCGTTCGCCTTATAGGTAATGCGGTAGGTAAGAGCCGTCCAAATTGCAGTTGCGGTCACTGAGGCGGTTGGAGCGTAGGAGTCACCTGCCGAATAAGCAGAAGAGCCGATTGTCCAGCCACCGAAGGTGAAGCCACTCTTTACCATCGTGCCAACAGAGGTGAGCGTGATCGCCGAGCCACCGACTGTGAAGTTATCCGAACTCTTAGTAGGACTTCCTGCAGCGCCATTCACGGCGTAAGTCACGATGTAGGTATTCGCTGTCCAAATCGCGTACAAAGTAATTGAAGAAGTTGGAGTGTATGGCGAAGCAACAGCCGTACCACTGTTGCGAACTGCACTCCAGCCGCCGAATGTATAGCCGGTCTTCACCAGAGTGTTTACCGTGGCCAACGTGACAGCGGTGTTACCTACGATGAATGAGTCACTGCTTCGCGACGCAAGTCCAGAATCTGGCGAGTTAGTGTTGTAGGTGATGACGTAAGTCTTTGGAGTCCAAATCGCATAGAGCGTGGTCGTGGCTGATGCGGCATACGGCGATGAGATCGGTGAAGAAGAAGAAGAGTTCGAACTCGCCCATCCCCCGAAGGTATATCCGGCTTTTGCAAGGGTTCCTACTCCTGGAAGTCGTATCGCCCCAAGTTCCACGTTAGCTGTAGCGGTTGTGGACTCTGCGGAACCCGATGCGCCATTCGCATCAAAGGTAATTGTGTAACTATTGAGCGTCCAGTTTGCCCAAAGATATAACCCACCTGGGGTTGAAAACTTGGTGCCAATAGCTACCTTGGAGGTTATATCTCCAGGGGTTGTGCTCCAATAAGCGAAGGTGTAGCCCGGGCGAGTAAATGGGGTCAAGCCGATAGTCGCCGGTGTGAGGATGGTGTAATAATCCTCAAGAACAGTCCAGCCATCCGATGTATTCGGGTCATAGTAGATCGTGTACTGATTTGCGCGCCACTGTGCGTAGTACGTTGTATCAGAAGTTGGGGCGACAAGAGCAGATGGGGAGAGAAGTTGTCCACCTGAGCGGGTAGTGCTCCAGCCAATATGTGTAAAGCCAGTTCGGGTTAGGCCGATGCCGTCGAACAGTACGTTAGATGATTCAGAGTCAACGTATGTATCGGCTGGGACTGATCCAGAGGTAGCGCCATTGGCGTCGTAAGCAAAGAGAACTTTTGGCGCCCAGATTGCGTAGAAGACAAGATCCTCAGAGTTAAGGCTATGCCCAGGTCCAAAGTAGGTAACTGCTGGACCTTCTGGATAGAGGGACCAACCAAGGAACGTTGCCGTCGGGTTCGTTATTCCAATATCGCTAGGGGCAAAAATCGTAGAGCTTCCGGTATACACCTGGACATAATCTGCTCCGAAGCCAGTGCCCGCCTTATAGGTTACGGAGTTTGCACTCTTTGGAACCCAAATGGCATAAAGATCAAGATTCGCGAGTGATCTGTAGGAAGCACCTTGGCTGTATGCACTATTAACCTGTCCACCGTCAACCGTTGACCAACCTTGGAAGGTGTAACCAGTTGAATCTGTAACCAGTCCACTTCCTGAGGAAATGCTAATGGTACCACCAGCGCTGAAATTCTGATCAACCGGAAGGTTACTTACATACGAAGCGTCTGGGGCTGGCGACGCATGATAGGCCACAGTAAATGCAATCAAGCGCCACTGCGCGTATAGAGTCAGATCCGCAGAGCCAAGGTATGACCTACCCGCGTTATAAGTCGTATCCGCAGGTCCCGAAGCAGATGTTGCCCACCCAATAAAACCATATGTCGACGTTGAGCCCAACGATTGGATTACTCCAACCGTTGACGCGGTGAATGTTTCTATTGAAGTTGAGGTTGAGTCTGCTTCTCCAGGAAGATTTGAGTGATAGATAAAGTGGAATTCTGGAGCAACCCAGATGGCAAAGAGATTGAGTGAAGTAGCCCCAGAGTAAGTGTCTCCTGGCTGATACGTGGCGCTCGTCGCAAAAGCATTTGTATCCCAGCCGACGAATTCATAGCCGCTGTTTTGCAGTTCAAATTTTGAGGCGATTGTGACGCTGCCTGGATATGTGAATGAGGCAGCGATTGGAGTTCTCCCGCTCGTTGCGCCATTTGAGTTGTAGGTAACCGAGATGGTGTTTGCGGTAAAGACTGGGTAGAGAACGAGATTTGAAGCTCCACCGAATGTTGAACCAACCGCATAATTTGTTCCAGTGCCGTTGGATTGAGTATTCCAGTCGGCAAAGGTGTAGCCAGGCTTACTGAGTGCGTTCGTATTGGAAGCAACCGTGCCATTTCCACCGTAAGTAAATGAACCAGATGAAGGCGCAGATCCACTTGTTGCCAGACCTGACTGATACGAAATCATGTAAGTATTTGCACTCCAAAGCGCGTACAGAATTCTGTCGGCAGAAGCGGTAACCGTGTCCACACCGGCAGAGTATGAATTGCCCGCGGTTCCTGCGGAGTTCGAGTACCAACTACTAAAGGTATATCCGGTACGCGTGAAGGTGTTTGCGCGAGTGGTTACAGCTGATCCTCCAACTGTATAACTCTGAGCAGAAGGCGTTGATCCACCATCAGAGCCATTTCCATTGTAGGAAATGGTGTAACTATTTGCAGTCCACAGCGCGTACAAGATGGTATCGACAGATGGTGCAATGGATGAAGTTCCGGCGGTATAGGACGTTCCGCCTGTTCCGGAAGAATTCGAATACCACCCAACAAAGCTGTAACCAGAACGCGTAAAAGTATTTGCTGCAACTGTTACTTGTACTCCGTCATAAATATAACTTTGCGCTGTTGGAGTTACTCCGCCGTCGGAACCATTGCCGTTATATGTGATTGCAAAGGTGCGAGCGCTCCAGATTGCGTACAGCGTGATTGAGGATGGAGTGCTAAATGAACTTCCTGGAGCGTATGCGCTGTTTGCCACTCCCCCGGCCGTTGTTCCCCATCCGCTGAATGTGTATCCGGTTCGAGTAAAGCCATTAGCAGCAATCGTGATTGAGGAACCATCTGTCACATATGTTTGGCTGGAAACGGAACCCGAGGTAGAGCCATTTCCATTGTAAGAAATGATGTTGTTATTGGCTGTGAAGGCTGGATAAAGGGTGAGGTTTCCTGCCCCTGAGTAACTCTGTCCAGGAGCGTAAGTTGGATTCGCTGATCCACCACTGGTCGTTGACCATCCTGAAAAGCTATATCCGCTCTTAGCCAAAGCTCCAGAGTTCGAAGGTATGGTGATGGAGTTTCCGTAGGTGAAGGTCTGTGAGACTGGAGCAGATCCACTGCTGGATCCAGCCGTCGAGAATCCTAGAGTGTAAGAATTTCCTACAAATATCGAAACAATCGAATGATCTGAGGAGACGGCAGAGAATGAATAGGAGGAGA
>CAJAEK010000053.1 GCA_903938735.1 uncultured Actinomycetes bacterium
GCGCGGCTTCGATAAAGCGGCAGCGCAATCCTTCGGTGTTGGATATGCCCCGGATGAATGGGATGCGCTCTACAAGTATCTGCGTTCTAAAGGTTTTAGCGATATTGAAATTAGCACCGCTGGCTTGTCGAAAGAAGGCACCCGTGGTCCCATCGATAGATATCGCAACCGTTTGATCTGGCCTGTAAAAGACATCAGTGGCGATGTCGTCGGATTCGGTGCGCGCAAATTGGCGAGCGATGAAGTCGACCAAGGCCCTAAGTACTTGAATACCGCTGAGACTCCTATCTATAAGAAGAGTCAGATTCTTTATGGTCTGGATATGGCGAAGAAAGAGATTGCCAAGAAGCGCCAAGTTGTGATTGTCGAGGGATATACCGATGTGATGGCTGCTCATCTGGCGGGCGTCACGACCGCGGTGGCGACATGCGGCACCGCCTTTGGAGATGACCATATCCGCGTGATTCGTCGGTTGTTGATGGATGACGATGCCTTTAGAGGCGAGGTTATCTTCACCTTCGATGGTGATGCGGCTGGTCAAAAGGCAGCGCTGCGCGCCTTTGGTGATGACCAAAAGTTTGTGACGCAGACCTTTGTCGCGGTCGAGCCATCGGGGATGGATCCCTGCGAGCTGCGTATTGCCAACGGAGATTCCGCGGTCCGCGATTTGATTGCCCGCCGGGTACCGCTCTTTGAATTTGCGATTAAGTCTCAGATTGCCAAGTACGACATCACTACCGCCGAAGGCCGCGTGAGTGCGCTAAACGAAGTAACGCCGTTAATCGGCAAGATTCGCGACGCATCGCTCCGTCCGGAATATTCACGGTTAGTCGCTGGCTGGTTAGGCATGGAGACCGAAGTAGTTTCTGCTGCCGTCAAGAAGTCGGTGGGTCGCGGTGCTGCACCCGCACAAACATCGAGTACACCAGCGCAGACGGAGTCGGTCAATCTCCGTGATCCGGTGCTGATGTTGGAGCGCGAAGTCCTGAAAGTGAAGCTGCAGATGCCCGAGATGGCGGCGGCATGGAGTGAATTGGAGAAGAACGCATTCTCGTATTGGGCCTATCACCAGCTGCGTACGCAGATTGATGATTTGCCGGAGATGGATATCGCAACGCTGCTGGAGCGCACTGAATCCGAAGATGTTCGCCGTTTGATTACCGAATTAACGGTGGAGCCAATTCGCACCGATGGCGAGGTCTCGGAGCGTTACATCATCAGCGTTTTTGCACGGCTTCGTGAGGTGGCGCTTAGCCGATCTATCGCCGAGATTAAATCGACCTTGCAACGGCTCAATCCGGTTGAGAACGAGGCGCTCTATCAGGAGACCTTCGCCTCGCTGGTGGCGATGGAGGCGGCCCGCCGCACCCAGAAGGAGCTGGCTATCGGGGAGTAGTCCACCCGATGTGCGACAGATTTACGGCAGAAAAGCTTCTGCTAAACTTCCGATTCTGGCCTCGGCCAGGCCAATAGTCCCTCATAGCTCAATTGGCAGAGCACCCGACTGTTAATCGGGTGGTTCTTGGTTCGAGTCCAAGTGAGGGAGCCCAGCTAGAATCCATGCATGGCTAAATATTCAGGCGGCACCGGCGCGATCGCGCAATCGTGGAAGAATCAACCAATCGCTACCAGCGTTCTGCGCCTTTGGCTCGGACTTACCTGGGTCTACGCTGGCTGGAATAAGGCGACTGACGCCGGCTTTCTGAATCAAGCGTCACCGCATTACATTGGTGCGCAACTTGCGGGTTACCTCAAGACTTCACCTATTAGTTTTATCTTGCGTCGCATGATCGAACACGCACAGCTCATTGGCTGGGGCACGATGGTCATTGAATTCGTGATTGGCTTTGCAATCTTGGCTGGATTCTCGATGCAGCTGATGTCGCTCGCAGGTTTTGGTCTCTCTGCCGTGCTCTGGTTGTCAGCCACTTGGAGCGTTAAGCCGTACTTCTTAGGTAGCGACACCGCATACATGGTTCTCTGGGCCGCGCTCTTCTTTTTGGTTCGCGACGCCGCAAAGGGTAAGCGCAACAGTTCAGTTATCAGCGACTTAACCGAACGCCGTAACTTCGTTCGCCTAGTTGGTGTTGGTGTGGCAGGTATTGCGGCGTCATTAGCTGGCACAAAGTTCCGCGCTCGCGTCGCGACGCCCGAGGCGGGATCATCGATTACGACCGTGGCATCGTTCCCAGTTGGTTCAACGATGAGCTTCACGGCCGCCGATGGTTCGCCAGCGGTTCTGTTCCGCACCGCAGCCGGCGTATTCGCATACTCCGCAATCTGTACTCACCAGGGTTGCACCGTTGCCTATGACTCAGGATCTCACCTCTTGGCCTGTCCATGTCACGGCGCGCAGTTTGATCCTTCCAAGAACGCCGCCGTCGTCCAAGGTCCGGCTCAAAGCCCATTGGCCTCCATCAAGGTTGCCATCAAGGGTGCAAATATCGTCCAGATTTAATCTGGAACCGCGCTTGACCGTAACAATCCGTTAACGAATCGGGGATAGGTTTCTCTCATGGCACTCTTCAAATTACAGATTTCGCTCCCTGATCGTCCGGGTTCATTGGGTGCTGTCGCATCCGCAATTGGCTTTGCTGGCGGAGACATTCGCGCACTGGTTGTCTTGCGCAGTGAAGAAGGCCGTGGCGTGGACGACATGACGGTCGCGATTCCAGGATCAGACCCAACGGATTTACTTGAAGTGCTGAGCCAAATTGGTGGCGTTGAAGTTATCTCTGTCGAAGCCGCGCAGTAGTACTTCTTACTTAAGCTTCACATCCCGCAGTTGACCAGCGGATTGTTCTGGTTTCATATCCATTACAAAAGCGTTCATCGCCGATTCTGATCCTGCTAAATACTTGAGTTTGCCCGGTGCGCGACGAACGCTAGTGATCTGCCAATGCGCGCGCAGTGCATCACGACCGGTGCGAACGGGTGCTTGGTGCCAGGCACCGATGTAGGCCATCTGAATTCCAAAGACACCATCCAGGCGTTGCATTACTTCTTTCGCAATTTCAGGGAAAGCATCCGCCGCCACATCGTCGAGTTCTGCCAAATCAGGGACGGATCGACGTGGTGCAACGTGGATTTCGAAGGGATAGCGAGATGCATACGGCACATAGGCGACCCATTCAGAGTTCTGAGCGACGATGCGGAGTTCATCCTTGAGTTCGCGCGCCACAATGTCATCCATCAAGACTCGACCGGTCTTCTTAAGGTGAGCTTCGGCAACATCCAACATGTTTTGGGTGCGTGGAGTGATGAAGGAATAGGCATAGATCTGACCGTGTGGGTGGTTGAGGGTCACGCCGACTTCTTCGCCGCGGTTCTCGAACGGAAATACCTGTTCGATATAGGACAGGGTCGAGAGTTCGCGGGTGCGATCGCGCCAGGCTTCCATCACCATGCGGATTTGATGGAGTGATAATTCGCCGAACGAACCTTCGTGTTGGTCGGTGTAGCAAACGACTTCACATTTGCCAGCGGCTGGCACATCGGGGGTATCAAAACCAGTGATCACGCCATGACGGAAGTCCTCGTGCGGCGCCGTTAGTGCGGGTGTGCGATTGTCGAAGACCGCGACTTGATACGACGATTCAGGAATCTCGGATGCCAGATTGTCATGGGTGGGGCAGAGCGGGCAGAGCTCCTTCGGCGGCAAGAAAGCGCGTCCCTGACGATGTGACGCGACGATGACCCATTCGTTAACCAGCGGATCTAAGCGCAGGTCTCCGATGCCAGGCATCGCATCTACTTGGCGTTGGTCCACCGCAGTGCGGGCAACGACGCCATCGTCGTAGTAACGAATGGTGCGGCCATCGGCCATGGTGCGATCGGTGCGGATAATCCCGGCGGTCAGTGCAACGGGTTGCTTATCTGCAGACATAGGGCGAGCTTATCGGATGCGATTAATTACGGACTTGGTTCGCGCAGACATCGACCGGTTTTGTGGGTGTCTTGGTCGGGCTTGGAGTAGGCGTTGGGGTCGGGGTCGGCCCTTGTGTCACCACAAATTGCACGGGCGTCGATGATGGCGAGTGCGTTCCCGTTGGGTCGAGATATTCCACCAAACCTAAGTAATTGCCGGCCGGCAAGTTAGTGATGTTCAGTGTCCAACGCCCGGTGGCAGAACGCACAACAGATTGTGTGCCATTGGGAGAGAGGGAACTAATCGATTTGAAATCAACCGAACCCGTCACGACTGGAGTTCCATCGGGGCGAGAAACACTTACAACAAAGGAAACCGGGTCATTAGTCGTGGCGGCGGATTGCGACTCCACTCGCAATGTACTTGTTTCGTTGACGGGCAATAGATCGTTAAGCGAAGGCGTCCATACGCCACGGACGAGGCGATAGAACTGGGAAGCAGATCCGGCAAAGAGATTGAGATCCACGCGATCACTCGGCACGCCATATTTCGATCCGATTCCGCACGACGAGTATTGCCAAATCTGCCATTGGGACGAGCAATCGGCCTTTGTCCACGCGGTGGCAAAGCAGCCCACTGGTTTGGTTGCTGGTTGCGTTGTTGCGGTGGGCAAAACTTTGGCATACGCCGCGACCCACAATGGATATTGCGTCAATGTAGTGGCGCGATTGATGGCCGCCTCTAAGAATTGGGCGTAGGAATACACGATTGGTTTGCGCACCGTCTTTGCTGCGACGGTATCCAGCCACGTCTGGGTCCAAAGCGTGACGTTGTTGCGGTTGGTGTATTTGGTGCAGACGCCGCGCGAAGCCCGCACGCAGTTATTCTCGATATCCAACGCCATGGGTAAGTCGCGTGGGGTGTAACCGCCGATAGAGGACAAACGCCAGATTGCTTTCTGCGCTTGGGCTTTCGCATCGGTAACGATCGCTTTCGGGTCATTCGTATCCGGAAGGTAGGCGTAGTAATACATGCCGGTGTAGAGACCCGCTGCTTGAGCGGCAGGGCGATCAATCTTGAGATACTTCAGTGCCATCGCATCAGCAGCATCTTGTGAATCGCCGCCCTTAATAATCACAAAGCGCACACCACTGGAATACATCGCACCAAAGTCGATGGGGGATTGGCCAGGATGTTGCCATTGCGAGATATCGATACCCGCGATGCGATTGCCAGGGCCCGCAGCGGTCAAGCCGGTGGCAACGGCGTTATCGGTGACAAGCGAAAGGCAGAGCGCAATCAGAATAGAGAGGCGAATCAGACCTCGACGATGGTCAGGTCTACGCCAGCGATAGATGCGATGCATGTACGTAGTTTGGCAAGGTGTTCGGGCTTTCGGACGGATTTGTAGTCGTGTGGTCCGCCGAATTTAGATACATCCGCAAAAGAGAGAGTTAGCTCACCGTTTTCGAGTGAAACCAGCCGCGCGTCGAAGTAAGCAAGCCAGGCGATGCGATCTTGATCCAACAGCGCATCGAGCACCTGATTCCACTGCGCCTTGAGTTGCTCGAGGGTTAGTTCCACGAGTCGGAGTCTACAAAGTGTTCTACAAATGCGATGCCGGGTTGCTCAAGACCACCCGCGATTCC